>CAZGED010000071.1:0-8912 GCA_964525085.1 uncultured Senimuribacter sp. | reverse complement strand
ATCCTCATCGACGAGTATGACGTGCCGCTGGAAAACGCATGGTTCGCCGGCTTCTACGATGAGATGATCGGCTTTATATGTCAAGATGGTGATTCCGAACGCGGAAGTTAAGACGATCTATAAAGACACCGTCTTGCGCTGGTTTGACAGGAAGCTGGAGCAGCGAGATCTGAGGCTTTTGAGAAACTGCTTTGGCTCAGATTGATGAGAAAAAGTACGAAGAAGGCCTGCGAAAGGAAGGATACCAAGACATTACAAAATATGGCATATGCTTTTTCCGAAAGGAGTGCCTGGTGGCGCAGGCTGTCCGAGGTGCCCGGGAGGCCGGAAAAGACGATGCAAACGCCAGTCTCGTAAAATGATTTGCACATTACGTAAAAACGTAGTATCATCAAAGATGCTCTGAACCTGCGGACGGTGAGTTGAACCGTTTAATCATTTTGGGATGAGGAGCCTATCAATCACAGCATTTTTGAAATATACCCTCATTCTGTCTATTCGCGCAGGCGGCGTCACCGCCGAAGGCTGCAGACAGATCCTCGCGGATTTTGGAATTACGGAAGAATCCGTCGGCGCTCCTATTAAATCGGACATGGACG
Organism: uncultured Senimuribacter sp.; assembly: GCA_964525085.1. GTDB lineage: Bacteria > Bacillota > Clostridia > Peptostreptococcales > Anaerovoracaceae > Senimuribacter. The sequence goes on along the minus strand of CAZGED010000071.1, from coordinate 8,313 downwards.
TGGTAAAGCTGGGTACGACAGAAGGCGGCATCTGCAAGCTGTCCACCATCGGCTTGGGACGTCACGTGGGATGTACCAGTCTGCATAAGGGTGGGACACTGAATTTCTCCACTATCATTCCTCAGGCGGCAAAGGTGGTCTTCGATAAAGGGAATATCGGCTTCGCCATCGGAATCGTGGAAAACGCCTACGACAGAGTGAAGCTGATCGAAGGCATGACCAGAGACGAGGTCTTTGACAGAGAACCAGAGCTTCTGAAAATCGCCAAGGCGTCCATGCCGTCTATTGGAATTCCGGAAATCGATATTTTGGTTATAGAGGAGATCGGAAAAGACATCTCCGGCTTCGGAATGGATCCTAATATTGTAGGTCTGATCGGGCCGAAGGCGGAGGAGCCAAGCGTGCCTAAGATCGGAAAGGTTATCGTGCTCAGACTTTCGGAGAAGAGCCACGGCAACGCCTGCGGTATCGGTTTGGCTGACCTGACCAACAGGGTCTACGCATGAAACCTTCGGACCACTTTTTTCGCTGAGCTTCACGGTCATTGACGATTTGCGCCACTTTTTGTCACTCTTTGTGTATCATACATGAGTCAGAACATTGTTTTCATGCGCAGATCCTAGTGCCAATCTCCAGTCCGGCTGATTTTTGTCAAAAAATCAATTAATGTTGCGCGTTTTTCATCGTTTTCCAGATAAAATTGATTTTTAGATTGCAAAAAATGGATTTTATACATAATAATACATAAAATCGGCAACATTTCGCTGATTTTTGACAAAAATCAGCCTGTTTTAGTGTTTTGAAGGCCTGATTGGAAGGTAACGCGCAACATTTGCCCCAAAAATCAAAAAAGGTTGCTGATTCAACTGCTCTATGTCCCACGTGTTCAGACTCCGTTCAGATGCTTGTCTATGTTTTTCGTGTGCGGACCCTGCCCTGACCAAAAATATAATTTGACATTTGCACGCAAAAACAATATAATAGAATGTACGACGAAGTACGATAATACGATAATAAATAAGAAGTACGGTAAATTGAAAATTGTCCTTTTATAGCTTCGCCTGGTATGGTTTGGGTCCTGCGCAATGGGATGCCGTGAACCTTGTCAGGTCCGGAAGGAAGCAGCAATAAGCGGAAGTTCTTATGTGCCGCAGATCAGCCTTCTCCTAGCCTGCGGAGCTATAAAAGGGCAATTTCTTTTTGTAAGGAGGCAGAACATGTACACAGCTTTGTACCGGGCAGCGAGACCGGAGGTCTTTGACGAGATCATCGGCCAGGACCATATTGTCAGGATCCTGAAACATCAGATACAGACCGGCACGGTCAGCCACGCCTATTTGTTCTGCGGAACCCGCGGTACGGGAAAGACCACCACGGCCAGAATTCTGGCAAAGGCGGTCAACTGTCTGGAGGCTCCGGCCATGCTGGCGGGCGGCCGGGAAAGTGGCCAGGAAATCGGCCTCGGCAGTGATGCCGGAGGCTCCGCCGGAAACCATGTCCCGCCCTGCGGCCACTGCGCCAACTGCATGGCCATCAAAAACGGAACTTTTATGGACGTCATCGAGATCGACGCCGCGTCCAACAACGGCGTCGACAATATCAGAGAGTTGAGAGAGAGCGTCAAGTATCCGCCGGCCGTCGGCAGCAAAAAAGTCTACATTATAGATGAGGTCCACATGCTGTCCACAGGAGCCTTCAACGCTTTGCTGAAGACCCTGGAGGAGCCGCCGGAAAACGTCATGTTCATTCTGGCCACCACCGATCCCCAGAAGCTGCCGCAGACCATTCTGTCCCGCTGCATGCGGCTGGATTTTAAGCGGGTGCCGGAGCGGGTACTCATCGACCATATGGGGCGCATCTGTCAGGAAAAAGGCGTGGAGATTACCGAAAGCGCCCTTCGCCTGCTGGCCGCCAACGCAGACGGGTCCGTCAGAGACGGCCTCAGCATCCTGGACCAGTGCCTGTCCGCGGGCGATAAAAAACTGGATCGGGACGTGGTGCTGGAGTTCCTCGGCACCGTCTCCGAAGAGTTCTTCATTGATCTGACCGAGCGGACGGCCCTTCACGACGTGGCAGGCGCTTTGGTGCTGCTGGATCAGGCCCTGCAGGAAGGCAAGGACGTCAAGCAGCTGATGAAAGACTGGATGAGTCACTACCGCAGCCTGCTGATCACCAAATACATCAAAAACGCCGAGGACATGCTCAACATGTCCACCGAAAACATAGAGAAACTGCGCCGGCAGAGCAGCCAGATCTCCCTGGACGAGATCAACAGCGGCATCGTCACACTGTCAAAGACCATCAACGACGCCCGCTACTCCACCCAGCCGAGAGTGCTGCTGGAGCTGGCCATCGTCACCATCGCCACAGGCCTTTCCGAAACCCGCCCTGTCATGAGCAGTGCAGGCGGAGGTCAAAGCCGCGCGCCGAGACAGGCGGCCGTGCCCGTCAGACAGTCGAGGGAGCAGGGCATGAGCGATCAAAGGGTGTCCGTCGCGGCTTCGTCTGCTCCGGCAGGGGCTGCGGCTGTTGAAGCTGTTCCGCCCTGGGAAACGGCACCGGCTCCGCCGCAGAACGCGTCTGCGGCGCCACATGGCCCGGGTGCCATGGAACCGGCAGGACCCCAGAACCGGACCCCGCCGGAGGCTCCGGCGCCCGCGGCGGTTCAGCCTCAACCGTCATACGATCTGGACGAGATCTGGCGCACCGTCTTTGAAGAAGCCGAAGACATCAAAGGCAGCTTCAATCTGATCCGCACAGGCGCGTCCCTGGCAGGCATCAGCGACAGCGATTTCAAAGTCATCGCCCACGGCGAATTTGTCAAGACCTATTTAAAGGAAAATCAAAACCAGATCTGCCAGCTGATGGAGAAGATCGTCGGAAGGAAGCTGAAGATGGTCATCCGGTCCGAAGGGCAGCAGGAAGAAGAGGCCGGGCCCGATCAGGAGCTGGAAGACCTGGCGGCCAGAATGAGCCGGGAACTGGGCATGAAGGTACACGTAGAATAGATCGGCAAGGCGAAATCAACAGAGCAGACCGAAAAGAACGGACAGGTGAAAAGAAACAGATAAATAAAGTAAAAACCAGGAGGAAAGATTTATGGGAAAAGGTATGAGAGCAGGCAAGAAGCCGAAAGCGCCGGGCGCAGGAAACATGCAGAAGCAGCTGCAGCAGATGCAGGCCATGCAGCGCCAGATGGAGCAGATGCAGGCAGAGCTTGAGGAAAAAGAAATCACCACCACGTCCGGCGGCGGCGCTGTCAGTGTGACCGTCAACGGAAAGAAAGAGATCGTATCCCTGAACATCGACAAGGACGTGGTAGATCCCGACGACGTGGAAATGCTTCAGGACCTGGTGGTGGCGGCGGTCAACGAGGCGATGCGCCAGATCGACGACATTTCCAACGCCGAGATGGGCAAACTGACCGGCGGGCTGAACCTTCCGGGCCTGATGTAGGGAGCGCATATGAAACAGTATCCGCGGCCCCTGGGCCGCCTGATCAACGAGTTGTCCAAGCTGCCCGGCATCGGAGGCAAGACGGCGCAGAGACTGGCCTTTCACATTTTGTCCCTGCCGGATCAAGAGGCAGAGGCACTGGCTCACGCCATCACGGACGCCAAACAGACCATGCGCTACTGCTCCGTCTGCGGCAATCTGACCGACCAGGATCCCTGCGCCATCTGCAGTGACCGGAGCCGCCGCCGGGACGTCATCTGCGTGGTGGAAAGCCCGCGGGACGTCATGGCCATGGAGCGGATCAAAGAATTCGACGGCCAGTACCACGTCCTCCATGGAGCCATTTCGCCCATGGACGGCATCGGCCCCGAGGATATCAATCTGAAGCAGCTCATCGTGCGTCTTCAGAACAACCCCGATGTCAAAGAGCTGATCCTGGCCACCAATCCCAACATCGAAGGCGAGGCAACCGCCATGTATATCGCCAGACTGATCAAGCCGTCCGGCATCAAAGTCAGCCGCATCGCCAACGGCATTCCTGTCGGCGGCGATCTGGAATACGCCGACGAGGTAACACTTTTGAAAGCCATGGAGGGCCGCAGGGAACTGTAGGCCCTCTATATGGTTTCACTGCATTTCCGATTTTAACAGTTCAACAAGCCTATATGCTTCTGTGCTTGGATTCCGCTCAATAGATTTTGCTCTTCGATTTAATTCGGAATGATGTTTTTCCAGGTGCTTGGCTCGTTTGATTCCCTTTGGCAGGTTTTATGGTATATGCAAGCTGTTTTTGGTTAAACTCTTTAAAGTACGTAAGTTCCGTTTTATTCTTACCTTCTGCTCCAACTAAAATCATTTTTTTAGGAGTACGGGAAATTTGTTCCCTCTTTTTTTGTTTTGCGCGCGCTACCATTGCGGACCTCCAAATCCCACTGCCGGAATTGCACCATATCGGCCTTGCAGATATCCTTTTCTGATGTTTTCTGTTTTTCTAGGCGAAAATTCGTCCAGGGAATACAAGTCAGTGATACCTGTCAAATTATTTTTCTCTACAAAATAAATCTGATCTCGTCTGAAGTGCTCTAAATCCAGTAAGCTGACATCATGCGTATTAAAAATAAGTTGTGCGCCATTTTTGTTTACATCTTACAGCGACAGTCCCTGCTCCTTAGCCTCCCGCATCAGATATTCATATTGGGTCTTTGCCGCCAGAAAACGGTACGAGGCGTAGTCCACCGCAGCAAAATCCGTAAGCTCATTGAACAGACATGCAGCCTGCTCCATTTCGGAGCGGGCGCTGTTTATATAGGAAAGCAATTGCCGGTTCTGGCGGAGCTGTGCGGCCGATCCCTCTCTTTTAGCCGTTCCCGGCAGATGAATTTGCAGCTTCAAAGTATCACATCCTTTTCACGTTGTTTGATTCTATTTTATTCCACCTTCGCATATTTTATACAAGGGGGCGTTTCTCTTCACACAGAAAACGCGATTTTTATCAGGGGGTATCGGCATGGGATTAGAGATGGGCGTATATTTAACTTTTGGGGGAGCCGTCATTTTACTTTTTTTGCTGGGCCGTGCTTTGCTCGTACCGGTTAAAATGCTGCTGAAGCTGGCGGCCAACAGCATCGTGGGCGCAGTACTGCTGACGGCAATCAATTTCATAGGAATGAATATCGGGATTGTGATTCCGGTCAATGTGGTCAACGCACTGGTCGTTGGCGTGCTGGGCGTGCCGGGGGTCGTGACCCTGCTTTTGCTGTGCAACTGATGCGCAAAAAATGTATGCGAAATGCATATCCATGTATATTGTATTATTGTTCGTACAATCTTGACAATTTCGCTGTAATAGGGTAAAGTAGTACTGTTATTTATACAATAAAACGAATTGTTAGATTTTAAAACAATTTTTTAGCTCAGAAGAAAAGAGAGAATGGGAGGAAAATCTAATGGCTAAAAAAAGAATGAAAACCATGGACGGCAACACTGCCGCAGCGCAAGTATCCTACGCCTTTACGGACGTGGCGGCGATCTATCCGATCACACCGTCTTCCACCATGAGTGAAGTGGTCGACGAGTGGGCTGCCTACGGTAAGAAAAATATCTTCGGTCAGACCGTCAGAGTCGCCGAGTTACAGTCAGAAGCAGGTGCGGCCGGAACCGTACACGGTTCTCTTTCGTCCGGCGCCCTGACGACTACATACACATCCTCACAGGGACTTCTTTTGATGATTCCTAACATGTACAAGATCGCAGGCGAGATGCTGCCGGCCGTGTTCCATGTGGCGGCCAGATCTGTTTCCAGCCATGCGCTGTGCATCTTTGGCGACCACTCCGACGTGATGGCGACCAGACAGACCGGATTTGCCATGCTGGCATCCAGCTCCGTGCAGGAGGTTATGGATCTGGGCGCGGTAGCCCATCTGTCCGCCATCAAGGGCAGCCTGCCTTTTGTTCACTTCTTTGACGGATTCAGAACGTCCCACGAGATTCAGAAGATCGAGACCATCGAATACGACGAGCTGAGAAAGCTGATCGACCTGGACGCCGTGGACAAGTTCAGAAAACGGGCGCTGAACCCGGAACACCCGTTGATCCGCGGCACGGCGCAGAATCCGGATATTTACTTCCAGGCCAGAGAGGCCTCCAACAAATTCTACAACGAGCTGCCTGAGGTCGTGGTGGAATACATGAATAAGATCGGAGAGGTGACCGGCAGGCAGTATAAGCCTTTTGACTATGTGGGCGCACCGGATGCGGAGAACATCATCGTGGCCATGGGCTCTGTCTGTGAGACCATCGAAGAATCCATGGAAAAGCTGCTGGCGGACGGCCACAAGATCGGCCTGATTAAAGTCAGACTTTACAGACCTTTTGTAAAGAAATATTTCATGGAGGTTCTTCCGAAGACCGTGGAACGAATCGCCGTTCTCGACAGAACCAAAGAGCCGGGCGCCATCGGAGAGCCGCTCTATCAGGATATTAAGACCATGCTGTACGGCGAAAAGTACGCGCCGGAGGTCTACGGCGGCAGATACGGCCTGGGATCCAAGGACATGACGCCGGGTATGGTGCGTGCGGTCTTTGACAACCTGTATCACAAGCATCCGAAGGACCACTTCACCGTGGGTATCGAGGACGATGTGACGGGACACTCCCTGGGATACACCGTAGGCATTTCCAGAGAACCGGAAGGGACGATCAAATGCAAATTCTGGGGTCTTGGCTCCGACGGTACGGTGGGAGCCAACAAGACCGCCATCAAGATCATCGGCGACAAGACCGATATGTACGCCCAGGGCTACTTTGCTTACGACTCCAAGAAATCCGGCGGCGTGACCATTTCTCACCTGCGTTTCGGAAAGAACCCGATCAAATCCACCTACGGCATCAATCGGGCCGACTTTGTGGCATGTCATAACCAGGCATACCTGCGGCAGTACGATATGCTGAAGGATCTGCGTAAGGGCGGCATCTTCCTGCTGAACAGCCTCTGGACACCGGAGGAGATGGGAGAGCATCTGCCGGCAAAGGTAAAGCGGGATCTGGCGAAGAAGGAAGCCAACTTCTATACCATAGATGCATGGAAGATCAGTGAAGCCATCGGGTTGGGAAGCAGGATCAACATGATCATGCAGGCGGCCTTCTTCAAGCTGACGGAGGTTATTCCTGTAGAGGATGCGATCAAATACCTGAAGGAAGGAATTGAAAAGACCTATAAAAAGAAGGGCCAGCAGATCATCGAAATGAACTGGAAGGCCGTAGACGAGGGCATCAACGCCATTCAAAAGGTGGAGATACCGGACAGCTGGCTGGACGCCGAGGATGAGAAAGGCAAAGTCCTGGATCTTCCGGTCTTTGTGGAAGAGGTACTGATCCCGATGAACTGCCAGGAAGGCGACGACCTGCCGGTCAGCACCTTTATCAATCATCCGGACGGCTCTTTCCCTCTGGGCACCAGCCGCTACGAGAAGCGGGGCGTGGCCGTTCACCTGCCGAAATGGGATAAGGATAAGTGTATCCAGTGCAACCAGTGTTCCTATGTCTGCCCGCACTCTGCCATCCGACCGGTGCTGCTGACGGAGCAGGAACTGGAAAAAGCGCCGTTTGCCTTTGAAACCATCAAAGCGCAGGGCGCGAAGCTCGACGGCCTCTACTACCGTATGCAGCTGTCCGCCCTGGACTGCATGGGCTGCGGCAACTGTGCGGATATCTGTCCGGCAAAGGAGAAGGCACTGAAGATGGAAGCCTATGCTGACGTGGTCAGTGAGGCGGACAACTGGGATTACGCCATGACGATTCCGACGAAGCAGCTGCCGGTCGACAAGAAGTCCGTCAAAGGAAGTCAGTTCTACCAGCCGTACTTTGAATTTTCCGGCGCCTGCGCAGGCTGCGGAGAAACGCCGTATCTGAAGGTCATCACCCAGCTCTTCGGAGACAGAATGATGATCGCCAACGCTACGGGCTGTTCCTCCATCTGGGGCGCGTCCGCGCCGTCCATGCCGTTCTGTACCGATGAAAAGGGCCACGGTCCGGCCTGGGCCAACTCCCTCTTCGAGGACAACGCGGAGTTCGGTTATGGTATGCTGCTGGCGACAAAGCAGATCAGAGATAAGATCGAGAGCAACATGAAGGCGCTACTGGAGCTGGATATCGATGACGAGATGAAGGACGCCTTTAAGGAATGGCTGGAATACAAGGATCACGGAGAGGAATCTATCGCGGCCAGCAGGAAGGTATTGCAAGCCATCGACAACATGGAGACGACGGATGAGGTCCTGAAACAGCTGTGTGACCGAATCCTCAGATACAAGGATTATCTGGTCAAGAAGTCGATCTGGGCTATCGGCGGAGACGGCT
>CAZGED010000070.1:0-8952 GCA_964525085.1 uncultured Senimuribacter sp. | reverse complement strand
TGTCTTATGGAATCGCATATATCGTGGTCTTCAGATGGGCTGTCATGTTGCTGCTATTGATTTGACGCTCTGTTCCACTGGATGATGCTTTTTTACAGTTTTGCAAGAGGGGAGGATCCATATGCAGAACGACAACACAAATACTTCAAAAAGAAGTGCAGTCCGCACCATAATCATGACGTTTCTCATGATCTTGTTGGCTATTCTAATCATTTGGGGCATTCTTTACGCAATGGGAAAAGGACCCGGTTGGTCGTATGATGGAAGGGACATCTACATTGTAAAAGAAGGTGACGATTATTTCTTCGTGGATGCCGAAAATCAGTTAGCAAAGAAAGACAAGTATGACTACATCGATGTACAGAGCGATGGCTTCTTTCGGATCTGCAAAGATGGGAAATGGGGATATTTAGATGGTTCCTTAACGATTGGCATAGAACCACAATATGAAGAATGTGGAAACTTTCAAGACGGCTTGGCACCGGTCAATGATGGAGACCACTGGACCTATATCAACTTTTCGAATGAGATTGCCATAGATGACGAATTCGAATGGGCCGGAGACTTTTCGGATGGGAAGGCAGTTGTTCAAAAGGATGGGAGTTTCGAGATTATAGATGGGTCCGGCAAGGTTCTGGCGGGTCCTTTCTACGCATGTGACAGACTCTATGAAAATGCCTTTGTCGTCCAGAAAACGGCAGAATCCTCACCTCTGGTTCTGGATCAGGATCTTGAGGAAATCTCTTTAGACGAGGAAACCTCAGAAACGGCCGTTTCCTTATATCACGGATGTCTGGCCGTATCCTATATCGAACACAACAAGAAGTACGCAAAACTGATCGACCTGGATCGTTCGGAGATTCTGATCGATCAGAAAAGCTCAATCGCAGTGACTTATGACGGAAATTATTTCTGTTTTGACGGGGAGGCATGGACGCTGCTGGATCAGGCGATGAACATCATTTGTGAACATCGCTTTGATCAGGTGGTTGCCAATTCTCAGGGCTTCTATCCTGTATGCATCGAGGATCTATGGGGCGCCGTCGATTCGGAGGGAAAACTGATGATCGATCCAAAATATCAGAGCATGGGTCCATTTTCTTCCGGCTTTGCACCTGTTCAATCGGAGGATGGCGCATGGGGAATCGTCGACCAAACCGGAGAAGAAATCATACCTTGCAGCTATGAATTCGCTCAGTATGCTCTATGTGAAAGCACCCTATAATATGATAATTATATATTTTACATAAAAATCTCGGCAAATGCAAAAACTTTGAATATGATCCCTCACGGCAGGATGCTTGATCAACTTGCGCTTATGACCATGGCCGATCATTTTACCTTTGCAGTAGGGGCATAGCATTGGCTTTCGAACAAGGGTGACATCATAGTATACGGTGTCACCCTTCATGATAGATTGGTTGTGACAGGAACAATCATACCAGGAAGGGTATTTTTTTTGCCCACACGATAATTTAGAGTGCCGTTTTCAATTGCCAACTTTACGCCAACCTCGCTGCCAACTGTACTGCCAGCTTTACTGCTGCCCGAAACTTTTACTTGACAAAGGGGACTATTATAGAGCTCTTTTGCAAGTCTTTACTTTTGTAAAGAATGTGGGTATAATGCCAATATAAAGAATTCTCTAAATCTCAAGAATAGAAAGGGCGGTTAGATGAATTTAGCAAAAGTTTCTGCGAACGGCCAGATTACCGTACCAGTTGAGATCCGCAGATTGCTGGGGTTAAAAACTGGGGATAAGATTTTGTTCTTTCAGAAGGAGGACGGGGAGGTAGTCATAAGTAATGCGTCAACCCAGGCGATTTACAAAGCGCAAGCTTCTGTAATATCAAAGAGAACCAGGAAGGAGGAAGACGCGTGAATACCATCTGGATGCTGCTCTGCGCCAGTCTGGTCTTTTTTATGCAGGCGGGGTTCACCTGCTATGAGGCAGGCATGGTACAGAGTAAAAATGTGATTTCAGTTGCTATTGAGAATATGTTTAACCTGACGATTACCATTGTCCTGTTTTCACTGATAGGCTTCCCGGTTATGTACGGCCGCAGTCTGCTGGATATATCTGATTACAGCTTCTTTTTCGCGCAGGTCATGTTTGCCGCCACGTCGGTAACGATCTTTGCGGGAGCCCTTTCGGAAAGAACAAAGCTGGCGCCGCTGCTCATCGCCGGCTCTGTCAGCGCGGCGGTGATTTACCCTGTATTCGGCCGCCTCGTCTGGGGCGGGCGCTTCTCCGGAAAGCTGTCCTGGCTGGCACGGTTGGGCTTCATGGATTTTGCCGGAGCCAGCGTGGTGCATATGACGGCCGGATTTATCGCTCTTGCCGGACTGCTGGCAGTGGGAAGCCGCGTCAAGAGAGATACTGGAAAAGCGAATATCCCGCTGGCGGTTCTGGGCGTTTTTATCCTCTGGTTTGGATGGTTCGGATTTAACGGTGCGTGCATCACGCCGGACAGTCCTGAGGTCGGAAGGATTTTCCTGAACACGTCCCTGTCGGCGGCATGCGGACCGCTGGGCGCATTGGCCTTTAACCTTCTCGTCATCAGGAAGCGCAGGGGATATCTGGAGCCCCTGTTCAACGGCGTGCTGGCGGGATTGACTTCTGTTACGGCGGTTTCGGCTTACTGCAGCCCTGTTTGGGCCATGATCCTCGGGTTTTCTTCCGGCGTCGTCTCTGATGTGGTGACGAAGCTTCTCTTGCGTTGGGAGATCGACGATGTGGTGAATGTGGTCGCCACGCACCTGGCGGGAGGCGTGACAGGATGCCTGCTCCTGCCGTTCATCAGCGATGAGGCGTATCTGCATGCCGGTTCCCGGCTGGCGCAGCTGGGCGCTCAGTGCGCCGGTGTGCTGACGGATTTTGTCTGGGCGTTCGGATGCTCCTATATCCTGTTTTGGATCCTGAAGCGCTGGATCGGCCTGCGTGTTACCAGAGAAGAAGAACAAAAGGGACTGAATATCGTCGAGTTCGGAGATATTTATTCCTGGCAGAACTACATGAAAAACTCTTCCTACGAACGGCAGATCCGGGATCAAAACGACCTCCTGAGAAAGCAGGCGAGACTGCTGGCGGTGACGGAGGAGAAAGAAAGGGAAAAGCTGGCCCGGGACCTGCACGACGGCGTAGGGCAAAGTCTTTCCGCCCTGAAGCTGCTCCTGAAAATGGGAAGAGCCGGGGCCGAAAAGTCCGGGAACGCTGTGCTGGCGCAGAATGCGGCAAAGGCGGCGGAGCTGGCGGACACGTCCCTGAAGGAGATGCGCAACGTCCTGAATAATCTTCGTCCGGAAGCGTTGAAAAAGCACGGCCTCCTTTCGGGGCTGCAGTCCATGCTCGAAACGCTGGAAGGCAGCATAGAAGGCCTGTCCTGCAGCCTGCGGGTTGAGGACGAGATCCCGTTCCTGGATGATCCGGTGCAGCTGAACATCTACCGGATGATTCAGGAAGCCCTCACCAACGTGGTCAAACACGCAGACGCAGGCAGTGTCGTGGTCATTTGCCGGCACGGATCCGCACCGGACAGATACTGCTTCATCGTGAAGGATGACGGAAAGGGTTTTGATCCTGCCGCAGAACATGCCGGCGTGGGCATCGGATCGATGAAGGACCGGATGCAGATGCTGGGCGGCAGCTTTCAGTTGCGCAGCGGGGAAGGATTGGGAACGGAGATCGTAATGGAGGTGCCGATATATGAGCCGTGAGGAACAGATTCACATTTTTCTTGTGGACGACCATAAGATTCTGAGAGAATCCCTGGAGCTCCTGTTGAGCCAGGAAGAGGACTTTGTTGTGGCGGGACAGGCGGAAAACGGTCTGAATCTGGAAAACCGATTCGCAAAGGAGGAACCGGATGTTCTGCTGATGGATATCTCCATGCCGAAGCGGGACGGCTTTGAAACGGCCAGATCCGTAAAGAAGAGCTTCCCGAAGGTAAAGGTGATCTTCCTGACGATGCACAAGTCTGAGGAAATGCTGACAGAAGCCTTCCACAGCGGGGGAAGCGGGTATGTGCTGAAAGAAAACGCCTTTGAGGAGCTGGCTGAGGCTATCCGCCAGGTAAATCGGGGCGGGATCTATGTCTCGAGAGAGCTGACACCGATGATGCTTTCGGGGTTCCTGGCCGCCGGACGGGACGGCGGAGAGCTGTCTGCCCGGGAACGAGAGATCCTGAAGCTGCTGGCGGAGGGCTACAGCAACCGGGAGATTGCCGACATGCTGATCATCTCCGTGAAAACCGTAGAGACCCACAGGGCCAACATCATGCGCAAGCATAATTTCAAGAACATCACGGAGCTGGTTCTCTATGCTGTGCGCAATCATATCATTGAACCGTAGCGGGCCGGCGCCGCTCTGAAACAGAAGCGATGAGACGACGTGACGAAACAAATGTAATGAAGCAAATGTGACGAAACAAATAGGATGGAGCAAAATCCGCCCGGATATCAGAGGTACCCGGACGGATTTTGTTACACCTATTCATAAGTATTAAGGATTTGTATTATGGACTTTTGTTATGAGAACCGATCGATAGGATCTTCCTATTCCTTCGCTTCTTCCGCTTCTTTTTTCAGCTTGCCTCTCACCCAGGTAAATGCCGGAATGACCAGGACGATGATTCCCGCATAGCCTACCATGGAGGTGCCCTGCTGCAGCAGCGCCTTCATACCGAAGGAGGCGCCGATCGCCGCGATGCCCAGCAGGATCACGGTAATGACGGCACGGCGGAGCTGAAGGTTTTTGATGAAGCCGAACAGATTGTTAAACCGGTAGCAGCCTGCGTTGGCAAGACCTGCCGCGCTGGTCAGGACAGCCAGGGTCATCAGGATCACGAAGACCCATGTCAGCCACGGAAAACCGAGACGACCGAGGACGGCCATGATCGGAACCGCCACGACGCCGGGATCGCACAGATCCGGAATGATGGTAACGTAGCTGAAGAGCATCAGAGCGATGGCGATCATCAGGATAACCGTAATGATGTAGCCGGAGATGATAGCCTTTTTCGTCTCCTCTTTTGATTCAAGCACGTCGGATACGGACATGACGTTGAAACAGATGGTGGACTGGAAACAGCCGTAGAGGAGGGCCGATAAAATGGCGTACAGGAGATTCGGCTCCGAGGTGGAAACAGGCGCAGCGGCAACGGCAGCGCCGAGATCGTATTCACCGAAGGCAAAGCTCATGACGGCAATCAGCAGCACCACGATGACGATGGCGTACATCATGTATTTGGAAGCCATCGACAGCAGCTTGGAGCCGTACAGGCACAGCAGCGCGGAAACGATGATGGTCGGGATGGCCGCACCCCAGTAGCTGAGGCCAAAGTTCATCAAAACATTGGCTTCGCCGGAAAACGCCAGGCCTCCGGCGCACATGACCGTTACGATGAACATGATGTCATACAGCACACTGACCAGGTTCCCCTTGGATGCGCCGTAGCACGAAAGGGCAAAAGGCCGGTAGTTCGGCGTCCCGTGGCTTCTCGCATACTCCACCATATAGTACATGACACCGCCGGTAACCAGCATGGCCAGCAGCGGCATGATAATGCCGATCCAGCCGTATTTTACGTAATATTGAACACTGAATGCGCCGGTGGCAAACCCGGGACCGAAGTGCCCGCCCAGCCAGACGGCGGCAACGCCCAGATAGGACGCTGTAAAAATACTCTTTTTCTTCATGGGACTGTTCCTCCTTAATCATTGCAAAAAATCAAAGAAATCAAGGTGTTTGATAAACTAGACGCGATCGAAGGATACCCGCTCTACGACTACGTCCTTCAGATCCGTGGCCATCTGCATGTGTTTCGGATGCTTCAGATACGGCTCCAGATACTTCTCTGAATCCAGCGTGAATGCAGACATGATATCCGCATTGGAGTCCCGATTGACGCAGCAGCGGTACGTGGCAGGATCGTTCAAATAATCCAGCTCTTCTGCCAGCTCTTCGTAGACCCGGCGTACCTTGTTTTCCACGAAATCAACATCTGTGCCTTCTGCCAGTTTTAACAAAACATAATGTGTCATGATGCACCTCCTGTTATGCGCAGATTTCAAGGCCCTGTTCAGATCCTTTTGATATCATTTCTGACCATATGACCTCTGATACTTTGATTATAGAGGCCCTGCGGGATTTCTGAAATACAGCAAAACCCCCAATTTGGCGGGATATTTTCCTTATTTTGCTGTGACATCGGCTGCCGATGCTGTGGCTGCCGATGCCTGTTCACGTGTGCCGCATCCATCTTTTCCCTTTTCATGGGACGGATTTTGTGCTATCATGATCACAGAACACAGACAGGAAAGAAAACCTTGACAGGAGGCATGAAATGAAGAAAAGACCGATTATCATTGACACGGACCCTGGCATCGATGACGCCGCGGCCCTTTGCATTGCTTTGCGCCATCCCCGGCTGGACGTAAAACTGCTCAGTACCGTGGCGGGCAATGTCACCGTGGACAAGACCACCGCCAATGCCTTGAAACTGACCCAGTTTTTGGGTGTGGACGTGCCGGTGGCACGGGGCTGCGGCGCACCCCTTCTGAAGACGCTGGAACCGTCCAGCCATATCCACGGGGAGAGCGGTATGGACGGGTATGACTTCCCTCCTCTGACCGGAAAACCGCTGGAAAAACACGCGGTAGAGGTCATGCGGGAAATGATCCTGGAAAGTCGGGAAAAAGTGACTCTGGTTCCCATCGGAACCCAAACCAATATCGCCATTTTGCTGCGAATGTATCCGGAGGTAAAGGAAAACATTCGGGAGATCGTCACCATGGGCGGCGGCATTGCGGGAGGAAATACCAATTCGGCGGCAGAGTTTAACTTCTACAGTGACCCTCATGCGGCGGCCATGGTCTTCCGCTCCGGGGTGCCGGTCACCATGCTGGGCCTCAATGTGACCAACCGGGCGCTGCTTCACCTGGAAGGCGCGCAGAAGATCAGGGAAAGCGGCCCTGTGGGTGAGATGCTGTACGGCTTGTTCCGCTTTTACCGGGGCGGCACGCTGGAAGCGGGACTGCGCATCCACGACGCCTGCACCATTTGCTATCTGGTGCATCCTGAATATTTCAAAACAGAGAAACGGTTCATTGAGATCGCCACGGAGGGTCCGGCGGCGGGCGCTACGGTGATGCGGTCCAATCTGATCAAGGAAGACGACAGGGAGCCGAAGACTAACGTCTGCATGGAGATCGATGCTGAGAAGTTCGAAACGTGGTTCGTGGACGAGCTGTGTAAAGAATCGGGGAGGTCGTCATGAAGATCTTGAATTTCGGATCGCTGAATCTGGATTATGTTTACAGCGTAGATCACATGGTCACCGGAGGTGAGACCCTTTGTTCGGAGGATCTCCATCTCTTCTGCGGCGGCAAAGGGCTCAACCAGTCCATTGCCCTGGCCCGGGCCGGAGCGCAGGTATGCCACGCGGGGCTGATCGGGGAAGAGGGCGGTCCGCTGCGGGACGCGCTGGCGGCTGCCGGTGTGGACTGCCGCCATGTCAGGACGGTGCCGGGCCGTTCGGGCCATACGATCATTCAGGTGGACAAAAGCGGTCAAAACAGCATTCTGCTCTACGGCGGGGCCAATCGGGCCGTGACGGAGTCGTTCATCGACCAGGTTTTGGCGGACTTTGGACCGGGGGATCTGCTTCTGCTGCAGAATGAAATCAACCTGCCGGACCGGATCATCGATCAGGCTCACGGCCGGGGCATGGAGATTGCTCTGAACCCGTCACCCTTTGACGAAAACCTGTCCGGCTGCGACCTGGGCAAGATCGGACTCTTTTTGCTCAACGAGGTGGAAGGCTTTCAGATGACAGGGGAGACGGAAGCGCCTTTGATCCTGGATCGTCTGGCGGAGCTGTACCCTGCGGCGGAGGTGGTTTTGACCCTGGGCGGAGACGGCTGCGTATACCGGAAGGGAGACGGGCGGTGGAGTCAGCCGGCCTTTTCCGTGGAGGCTGTGGATACGACGGCGGCCGGAGACACGTTCACCGGCTATTTTCTGGCGGCGCGGGCGGAAGGGCTCTCTCCTGAGGAGTGCCTGCGGCTGGCGTCAAAGGCGGCAGCCATCGCTGTGACGCGGCCCGGGGCGTCGCCGTCTATTCCGCTGCGCGGGGAGGTCGCAGGGTCGGCTATGCCGGGAGATGAGAGAAGCGGCATTACGGCAGCGAGGGATGAGAACCGGGGATGAGAACCAGCGGACGAGAACCGGGGATGAAAAACAGCGGGCAGGAATGGAAGATAAGGATGAAAAAGGAACTGGATTACTTTCAGATCGAAGGGGCCTATGGAGGAAATCAGGACTGGTTTTGGGACCCGATGATGCGTCTGGGCGGCTGCGCCGCGGTGACGGCCTGCGACCTCTGCGTCTATCTGGCCCTGCGGTTCGGGCGGCGGGATCTGTATCCCTTTGATCTGGCGGCGCTGAACCGAAAGGACTATATTCGCTTTTCCCGTATCATGAAGCCTTACCTTCGGCCGCGGGCCGGCGGCATCGACAAGCTGGAAACCTATACGGAAGGATTTGGCGCGTATCTGCGCGATGTCTCTCCCGGCGGCGGGGGATTTACCTTTGAGGAATTTCCCGGCTTCCGGCCTGCAGAGGACGCCGAGGAGGCTGTGGGGATGCAGATCGACAGCGGCATGCCGGCGGCGTTTCTTTTGCTGCATCATCAGGCGGCGGAGCTGTCCGATTATGAGTGGCACTGGTTCCTTTTGACCGGGTATCAGCGGACAGGGGACGGCTTTCTGGTCAAGGCCGTGACCTATGGTGAGTATCAGTGGCTGGATTTTGGCCAGCTGTGGAATACGGGCCGCGAGCCCCGGGGCGGCATGGTTCTGGTGCAGCCGGGGTGAGAACACGGTGAGCAGTGCGGCGGATTTGGAAAACGCCTAGCCGTGGGCAGCGGCATCCGGCCGTATCCAGCGGCGCCC
>CAZGED010000069.1:0-9045 GCA_964525085.1 uncultured Senimuribacter sp. | reverse complement strand
TGAAACGGGTATCTGTATCGTTTCCTCTTCCTGCTGGTTCCCCAGCCGTTTCACATCACCGGCAGCTCTAACAGCCTCGATTCCTATTCGCATCCTTCTCCCATCCACTTTCTCTAAGAGCAGTTCGTCTTCAGATGGATTCATTTCTAGCATTGTTTCTGTTGTCTGTCGCTGTAGTTCTTCCTTACCGAGCTTGAGAATATCATCATCAAGGACGGCAAACAGAATATCCATGTCAAAGCCTGGATTCTTTGAAATATAGTCACTGCACGCCTGAAGCGCCTCGCGCCATGCTTGGTCATTTGGATAACCAAATATTCCAGCGGAGATCAAAGGAAACGCAATCGAATGGCAGCCTTTTTCCTTCGCTAATGCCAGTGACCTCTGATAGCAGCCGTACAGAAGCTGCGGCTCTTCCTGTTTGCCGTCTTGCCATATCGGACCAACGGCATGAATGATATATTTCGCATTCAGATGAAATGCCGGTGTTATAACTGCACTGCCTGTATCACAATGCCCAATCGCATCACATGCCTTCTGAAGTTGATTCCAGCCGGCTGCCTTGAAGATTGCCCCACACACACCGCTGCCGCCCTGCAGATGTTCATTTGCCGCATTCACGATGCAATCTGTGCCGGCATCAATAATACTGATTTTTTCAATTCTGATCTGACTCATCTTATCTCTCCTCTTCATCTATTCTATGCTCACAGTCTACTCTTTTTCTGCGTGGAAGTGGTCGCTTTACAAGCGACAAATCCATAGAACTCATCTCTATCTCACAATGTTCTGATCTCTTTCAAGCTTGGTTTGCCATCGCTCAGAAACAACTTTTCCCCTGCAGGATTGCGGTAGCCTCCTTTTACTTTTTGTGGTATACTGTAGCAAAGAAAACTATCATTTCCAGGAGGCACGTGATGACATATACATATCCGGATCATCAGGACAGGCTGACCTGCCAGCTGATCGAGACAGAATACGATGGAGCTTATTGGGGAAAGAGCGAGGAAGCCGTGCTGAAACAGGCATGTCAAATGATCACGGCCCTCCGTCAGGAGAACAAAGGCGGATGGGCTGATGAAAAAATACGCATGCTGGATCTTGGATGCGGGCTTGGACGGCTTTTTTCCGTCTTTGCCGGCACTTACGCAGATGAGATCACAGCGGCAGAGCCGGATCAAAAGCGATGCGAGGGTGCGATAAAGGAAGCTGCCCGCGTCAACAAAGTGGCTGCCGGAACCGTAACGGTTCTTCACGGCGATTACCGTGTTTTGCCGGAGGCAAGCCGGTTTCAGATCGTCCTGTCCAGCCACGTGATGCAGCATATTCCACGGGATATGGCGGAGGATCTGATGAGCGAAATGGCTCGTAGACTGGAGACGGGAGGCCTTTTGATCCTGACCACCACATGTACAGACGAAACGGAAGATGCGTTTTTCAGAGAGGGATGGCTGGACGGCGCGCGCCACGAAGAAGCCATCGACGGAAACGCCTTTGATGAAACCTTTGGATTGCCGGACGTGCTGCCCGTGCGGATCTTCGCAGTGGACACGCTGAAAGAAATGGCGGAACGCTGCGGCCTGACCTGCAAAAAAGTCCTGGCCTATCACTATCGAGGCCATCATGACCCGGACGAAGACCGGAGAGCCAACGAAAACTGCGACTTTCAGGGCGCCAGAGACGCCATGTACCTCTTTGTAAAGGAAACAAAGGGGACGCCGGTTACCATCGACGGAAATATTTGCTATCACTTCAGCTTCAGCATCTTTGATGAGAAGACCGGACTGCGGACGGACGATGAGCAGGAGCTTCGCGACGCCATCCGCAGCGCCTACCCCGACGCAGTGTTTCAGGATGACAAAGATGCTCTGGCAGAGCCGCTCTTTCGGGACCTGAAGACCGGCCAGGAGTTTCTCCACGGGGGCGGCCTGCCCTTCGGATGCTTCCGTGTACTCCTAAAAGGCTATCGGCTTCAGTTCAAAGATTATCAGGTGACGGACTCCGCCGTGTTCATGACCGTCTTCTCGGAATCGGATACGGTGCAGGTCTGTGTCTGCCTGAGCGTAAAGAATGCGGGCATCGATGACTACGTCTATTTCCGTCACGTGCAGGGCAACGGAGCAAAGCTGTTAAACAGCGACGGACGGATGATTTCGGTGAAGGAGATCTTTCAGGAGGTCAGCGGCTGCCTCAGCCGGCTGATCACAGATGTGGAAGAGTCCTATCTCATAGAAATAAAGCGCTGGGGCGGCTACGAGAATGCAGCCGCGGTTACCGAGATCACGGAACGGGAAACCAAACCGATCTACGGTATCATGACCGGAGACGAAGGCTGGCGGCACGTACCGGAGGAGCTGGCGGAAACCCGGCTGGAGAACAACTGGGGCAGCCGGTCCTTCATCCGCTTTATTTCCTTTGGCTCCAATTCGGTCTTTTTCAACCTGTATCAAAACGAGTATGCCGCGGATTACCGGGAGAATCGGCGCAAATTTGACGGTGCATACTACGGCGACATGAACCCATATTTCTTGATGGATAACCCGACCGCCGGCGTCAACCACGGCATCCTGTTCTCCCTGGAATTGGTCATGGTCATCAAGACCATCTGCAACCGGATTCTACGGAGACAAGCCAGCTACTATATCGGCGGCCAGGGATCCCAGCTCCGCTCTGAGATCCGGAAGTTGAAAGCCTACAGGGGCGAACTGATCACCACGTTAAACAAAGTGGAAAGCCTGCAGATCTCTGAGATCGGTGAACTGGAAAAGGTCATGCTCATCAGTCAGCAGATCGAACCGATCATAGAGAAGATCAAATACCTGCTGGAGCTGTTGGAATCCGAGCTGGACCTGCTCTATCAGACCAGTACCAACCGGCTGGTCAATTTCCTGACGGTGGCGGGCCTGGTTTTGGCAGCCATACAGGTTTTACAGGGGATCTTCTGATGATGTCACAATACTTTTCATTTTCAGCCAGGTCCCGGCTTGGGCCTGGCTGATTCGGGTCCAGCAGATTTTATAAAATCGGTTTTATGACCGCTTTGAAATAGGCGTCCAGCTGCTGCGGCGTCTCTTTCATCTGGCCTTTGATCCACCACTGGATCATCTCAACAAAGCTTCCGGAAATGTGGTTTACAAGAAAATCATCAGGTAAATCCAGGCCGTTCTTTTCTGTTTTCTTTCCTATTCTCTCCCCTGACTTTTCTCCTGACCTTCCCCCTGTCGCTTCCTCCTTGTCCTCTTTTCCGCGGCCGAGGATAAATTGACGGTACACCAGGTCTCCCATGCTGTCCTTGAAGTAGCGAAGGAAAAAGTCGTTGCTCTCGCAGGACAACAATGTCAAAATATTGTAATCGTTCTCCTGCAGGTGCTGGAGAATATGACAAAAGACGGAATTGGGCGCGCCGCCCTCCAGCTGCAAGCCATGGGTGTGACTGTGGTTCACGGCGCTCTTTATAATATGGTCAAACAGCTCTTCGCACAGCGCTTTCAGCAGCGCGTCCTTTGTCTCAAAGTGAGCGTAAAATGTGCTTCGGCCGATGTTGGCCCTGTCGATGATCTCCTGCACTGTGATGCTGCCGTAATTCTGACTGTCCAGCAGCGAGGTAAAAGCCTCGAAGATCGCTGTCCTGGTTTTTTGCTGTCTCCTGTCCATAAACTTTCCTTTCATCCTTCCTGTTACTGTGTCTTTTCCTGTACATTTTTCCGGGATATTTTTTACGAATACTTTTTCCGTACACTTTTTCAAAAGTGTCCCGTAGCGGACAACCTGCTGATTTTGATTGTTGTTTTCCCCATGAAATCGTACTACAATAATTACAGAATAAATTATTCGGTAATAGATAAATTGTACTGTATTTTTGATAAGAAGTCAAACAGGAGGTATCTCTCATGATAAAAAAAGTCAACGATTTTCTCACAGGTCTGCCGATGACCATCGCGGCAGGTCTTTTTTTGATCGCCAGCTTCACTTTGCCCCGGGCCGGGATCGTTTTGGCCGTGGACCCCGCCTGGGCGGCCGTGATCATCAGCGGCCTGCCTCTGGTCTACTTATCCGTCTGGCGGATCATCTACAACGAGGGCATCAGCAAAATCTCCTCTGCCCTGCTGATTACCATCGCCATGATCGCGGCGATCATCATCGGCGACCTCTTCGCGGCTGGCGAAGTGGCTTTCATCATGTCCCTCGGCGCTCTGCTGGAGGACATGACCACGGATCGCGCAAGGAAAGGCATCAAGGATTTGCTCAGTCTGGCGCCGCAGCAGGGCCGCAGACTCTCTGACGGTCGTGAGGAGATGATTCCCATAGAGGAGATCCGTGTCGGTGACATCCTCCGGGTGCTGCCCGGCGAAACCATTCCTGCCGACGGCGTCATCATCAGCGGAGACACTTCCGTGGATCAGTCCATCATGACCGGCGAATCTCTTCCAGTGGACAAAGGTCCCGGAAGCTCCGTCTACTGCGGCACGATCAACCACTTCGGCTCCATCGATATGAAGGCTGTCAGCGTGGGACAGGACAGCTCTCTCCAAAAACTGATATCCATGGTGCAAGACGCGGAAAACAAACAGGCCCCGATGCAGCGCATCGCGGATCGATGCGCCAGCTGGCTGGTTCCCGTGGCGCTTTTGATCGCCATCGCGGCTTTGCTCTTCACCAGAGATATCGTCCGCGCAGTCACCGTCCTGGTCGTCTTCTGCCCATGCGCCCTGGTGCTGGCTACGCCGACCGCCATCATGGCAGCCATCGGCCAGGCGACAAAGCACGGCGTCATCGTCAAATCCGGTGAAGCTCTGGAGAAGATGGGAAAGATCAAAACCATAGCCTTTGATAAAACAGGCACTTTAACCTGCGGAACGCTGGCCGTAACGGACATCCTTTCTTTGCAGGATGGGACTGGAGAAGACGATCTGCTCCGTCTGGCCGCGGCCGCGGAAAGCCGCAGTGAACACCCTTTGGCCAAGGCGATCACCTCGCATGGTATGTGTCAGCTGGGAGAGCTCCCATCCTGCGAAGGTTTCGGCATGGACGCTGGCAAAGGCATCTCCGCCCGGGTTTCCGGTAAAAAACTGTTCTGCGGCAGCGAAAGATACCTGAAGGAAAACGGAGTCTCTTTCAGTGAAGACGCCTCGGAGGCCCTGGAAAAGCTGCGCTCAGAGGGAAAAGCCTCTGTTTTGATCGCCGACGAAAACAATTGTCTGGGCGTGATCAGCCTTTCCGACGTGCTGCGGCCGGAAGCCGCAGCCATGATACAGGCGCTGAAACGGCTGGGTATGGAAACGGTTCTTCTGACAGGTGACCACCAGCAGGCGGCAGATTTCTTCGCGGCCCGCTGCGGTATCGACTGGGTCTGCGCGGAACTTCTTCCAGAACAAAAAGTCAGCCGCATCGCTGACCTTCAGGCGGACGGCGCTTTGATCTGTATGGTGGGCGACGGCGTCAACGATGCCCCTGCACTGAAAACCGCGGCGGTGGGAGCCGCCATGGGCTCTATCGGCAGCGACATCGCCGTAGATGCCGCGGACATCGCTTTGATGAGCGACGATCTTTCCAGGATCCCGTATCTGAAGAGGCTGGCCAACGCCACGGTACATACCATCAAGTTCGGCATCACCCTTTCCATGGTGATCAACTTTATCGCCATCTGCTTATCCGTCGCCGGTATTCTGACCCCGACCACCGGCGCGCTGGTTCACAACGCCGGCTCCTGCCTGGTTGTGCTCATCGCCGCCCTGCTCTACGACAGAAAATTTGAGTGAAGGAAGATGGTCATCGTCAGACATGAGAAAAGACCCTGTGCAGAGGCATCCGCTCCGCACAGGGTTACAGGGCTTTAATTTCTTCAGTTGTAAGACCCGTGACCTCCGCGATATCTTCGGGGGACATTCCTTTTCCTTTCAGATTGCGGGCAATTTCTCTATGGCCTTCTTCACGTCCTTCTCTTCGTCCTTCCTCATATCCGTCCTCTCGCGCCAGATCCTTTACCTCTTCTACGGTCATTTCTGTAAACAGCATGCTGATAACCTCCGTTCCGTACGTTTTGAGGAAATCCACTAAAATCCCTTCATTTACACATTCGTTTAGCAGCTCCTCCAGTTCCTTTTCCGTCAGCGGTCCCTTTGCCGAGCTGATGCGTCTGCGCATTTTTGCCACAAACCGGCTATATTCCCGCAGTGTCCTGCAGTGTTTCATGATCGCCTGGTTTCTTCCCTCATTAATATTATACACCGTCAGATTCAGCTGTAAATCATTTTTTCCTTCTCCCCGGAAAGTATCTGACAGCCTCATATGCACGATGTCGAGGATTTCTTCCGTTCCGTTGTACAGTACGATGAACGTGGGCCGTGGAATCTTCAGTCCGGAAGCTTTATAGAATTCTTTGTTGGAGAATTCTCTCTGAATAGTCGCTGCATAATAGAGCAAATAACGGACGGGCAGGTTCTTTGAAAGTGTAGACTGATGTTCCAGCATGATAATGAAGGCATCGTCCAGCAGAAAGGAAATGTCATTTTTCTTTGTCTGCATGATAACCTCCTCCAAAGTGGTGAATCGAAAGGCCGCATCTGAGTCATAGCAGCTTCCGGTGATAGCGTTGTAAAGTTCCAGGGCATGTTCCTTGTCATTGAACAGCAGTCTGAAAACGCTGTCTTTGTAATTTCTAAGTAAAGTGTCCGCAGTTTGTTTTCTTTGTTTAATCTCTGTCATAATGTTTTCCTCCTAACTTACTATGGCAAAAAGAAAACGGCTTCGCAGGCTCGCGGCTGCAAACAATCGTTCATAGAACGAAATGCCCGGCCGCCGCTGAACAGAAAAGCCGTTTTCAAAATCTGCAGAATCGGCAAATGAACAAAGAAAAAAGAACAGTTCATGCCTGTTCTTTAAAAATCTAGTAATTTGCCTTTTTCTCCTTATACCAATTTTAACATGCCCGGATTCCCGCGTCAATGCCATTTTTCCAGCATCGGCAATTCAGGATTCCCTCTTCTGGCTTTCTGAAAACTGATTTTCTCCCAGCGCCTTCCAGCCATAGCGATAGATGGACACCAAAATCGAACAAAGGGTGATCAACTCGCTGACGATGCCGCCGATAGACCCTACCGCGATGTCATACAGCAGCCAGCACGGCGAAGCACAGATCAGATTTGACAGCCTGATGGTTCTGGCGTTGTTGGTCCAATAACCGATCGTGCTGCCCGTCACAGCCAGCCACGGAAGGAGGTTCAGCCATCCGTCCCAGGTGCACAGCGTCGCTGCCGTACTGAGGACGATGATGCCTGCGGCGGCTGTTTTGCTCTTCACCCAGGGCCATGCTTCGATCCTGGACAGGAGAAAATTCCGGAGGATCGTGATCAAAAGCCCCAGGCTGCCGATGATGCCGCCCAGCAGGATAAACTGCACGGCAAAGGAGATGGATCCCAAAATCTGACAGAAAAACAATCCCCGGTTGGACTTCACCTGATAAGATACGATATAGAAGATGACACCTAAAAAACCGATGCCCTGTATCAATACTTCTCCCACTTCTGCTTCTCCCATGATCTAATCAAAGAGACAAAAGAAGGCGCTGTGAAATCGTCTGTGAATTTCTTACAGCGTCTTCCTCATTCTCGTGCAAAACTTACTTAAAATATTCTACCGCCGCGCGGAACATTCCCATGTCGAAGTTCCCCGGCACGTTCTTGTACAGTCCCTCTCCGATTCTCTCAGAGTGGCCCATCTTGCCCAGCACTCTGCCGTCCGGCGACGTAATGCCTTCGACGGCAAAGTAGGACCCATTCGGATTGTACTGGATATCCGCGGTTACATTGCCGTCAGCGTCCACATACTGGGTCAGAATCTGTCCGCCTGCAGCCAGCTCCCGGATCAGCTCCTCAGAAGCGATAAATCTTCCTTCTCCGTGGGAGATCGGAACGGTGTAGATGTCCCCCGCTTTGGCGTTCGCCAGCCAAGGCGACTTGTTGGAAGCGATTCTGGTGCGCACCAGCTTGGACTGGTGGCGCGCAATCTCGTTAAAGGTCAGCGTCGGGCAGTTTTCATCGGTATCGATGATCTTGCCGTAAGGTACCAGACCCAGCTTGATCAGCGCCTGGAACCCGTTGCAGATGCCGGCCATAAGGCCGTCCCTGTTTTCCAGCAGGTCGGTGACGGCTTCCTTGATCTCTTCGTTGCGGAAGAAAGCGGTGATGAACTTTCCGGAACCGTCCGGTTCGTCGCCGCCGGAGAATCCGCCCGGAATGAAGATGATCTGGGATTCCTTCACCTTGGCAGCAAAGTCTTCTACGGACCTGGTGATGGCGGCCGCCGACAGGTTGTTGATGACGAAGATCTCCGGCTCCGCCCCCGCGTCTCGAAATGCCTTCGCGGAATCGAATTCACAGTTGGTGCCCGGGAATACCGGAATCAGCACCTTCGGCACATCCACCTTGACACGGGCGTGCGGCCGTTCGCCGGCCTCGTAGGTGAAGGTTTCCAGCTTGTTCTCTTCCGTCTCGATGTTGCAGGCGTAGATCGGCTCCAGCTTGGACTCGTAGAGATCCTCCAGTTCTGCCAGGGTCAAAGTGTTTCCGCCCTGGGAGATCTGTTTTTCATCAGTCGTCACACCCAGAAGTGCCGTCTTTGCGCCTTCGATGACAAGGCCTGCGCAATTCATCGCTGCGTCAAAGGCTTTCGCGTCGATCGGATCGCCCAGCGCAGCTTCCGCGACAAAGGCACCGTAGCGATATCCGAAGATCGTTTCCCGATCGACGGACTCGTCAAATTGGAATCCGATACCGTTGCCCATGGACATCTTCAGCACGGCCTCAGCCACACCACCGAAGCCCGGCGTATAGGCGCTGATCACGCTGCCTTCTCTGATGGCAGCATAGACCGCATCGTAGATTTTCTTCAGAGACTCCGCCTTTGGAAGGCCTTCTTCATCGTATTCCGGCGTAATCAGGACAACGGGGCTGCCGCTTTTCTTAAACTCCGGTGAAATGATATGCTTGACATCATCTGTCGTAATGGCAAAGGATACCAGTGTCGGCGGAACGTCAATATCCTCAA
>CAZGED010000068.1:0-9147 GCA_964525085.1 uncultured Senimuribacter sp. | reverse complement strand
GTCTTCCGCTCCGCTCGCATTCGCTCGCTTCGCCTCGCCACTCGCCGTGATGTTTCGCAGGTGACCTACCTGCGATTGTCATTCGCCTCCAAAATGCCTCCGCATTTGGAGGCTCTGACAATCGGGTTAGGTCAACCCGGTGGCCAGGTCAGTTTGCGCTTTCCTAAAATATGGAAATGCAGATGTTTCACTGTCTGGAACGCATCTTCACCGTTGTTGCTGACGACCCTGTAGCCGTTTTCCAGGCCAAGATCGGCAGCGATCTCGTGGATCTTGAACATGATATAGCCCAGCAGCTCCTGATCCTCTTCCTTCACGTCGTCCAGAGAAGCGATGTGCTTCTTCGGAATGACCAGAACGTGGACCGGCGCCTGCGGATCCAGATCGTGGAACGCGATGAGCTTGTCATCTTCGTAAGCCACGGTGGACGGAATGTCATGTCCCGCAATACCGCAAAATATACAATCAGCCATTTATGATCTCTCCTTTCATGCCATCTCTGTATTTTTCTAAAAGCTTTACATCGTAAAACTGATTTAGCATCTCTTCGCCGCCCGCGGCATACGTTTTCACATAATTATCCGTGTACCCGGTCAGCAGACCATTCCCGGCCGTCTCCTCAAACAGAACCCTGCGCACCGCGCCCCGGCACCTTTCGTAGAAGCGCCCCGCGTCCGCCTCAGCCTTTTCCATCAAAGCCTGGCTTCGCTGGTTTTTCACGTCGCCGGATACCTGATCCGGCATGTCCGCCGCAGGCGTCCCTTTGCGCCGTGAATACTTGAACGCGTGGACCTTGCAGAATCCAGCCTCGTCGATGATGGACAGGCTGTCCGAAAAATCTTCAGGAGTCTCCCCCGGAAAGCCGCATATGATATCCGTCGTCACTCCGTACACAGGATCAAAATCCTGCAGCACGCGGACGATGTCCAGATAATCCGCCCGGCTGTAACGGCGGTTCATCCGGCGAAGCACCGCGTCGGATCCGCTCTGAATGGACAGATGCAGATGCGGGCACAGCTTTTTGTAGGCCAGAAGCCCTTTGACGTATTCCGCATTGATCACCGTAGGTTCCAGCGAACTGAGCCGGATACGGAAATCCCCTGGCAGAGCGTCAAGTCTGGCGATCAGCGGCGCGATGCCGCCATAACCCAGGTCCGTGCCGTACAGCGCCGTATTGATGCCGGTCAGGATCAATTCTTTAAAGCCCTTTGCCAGAAGTCCTTCGGCCTCGGCAAGGACCTCATCAAGAGGACGGCTCCGCACCTTTCCTCTCGCATAAGGAATAATGCAGTAGGAACAAAACCGGTTGCAGCCCTCCTGAATCTTGATATAGGCGCGGGTGCGGCTTTCCATGGAAGTGATGATGCCGCAGGACTGATAGGTATCCAGCTCTTCATACGTCCGGATATGGCGCTCCGTCTGTCCCGCCTCCCTGCGGTAATTCTCGATATAAGCCAGCAGGTTCTGCTTTTCATCGGTGCCTGCCACGATATCCACGCCTTCGATCTGGCTGACCTCGTCGGGACTGACCTGAGCATAGCAGCCGGTGACAGCGACCACTGCCTCTGGATTGACCCGCTTCATGCGGCGGATATACTGGCGGGACTTCCGGTCCGCCAGATTTGTTACAGTACATGTATTGATCACATAGGCGTCCGCAAAGTCCTCCTCACCGGCAATCGTGTGACCTGCCGCAGCGAACTGCTCCTTCATGGCCTCCGTTTCATACTGGTTGACCTTGCAGCCCAGTGTGTGGAATGCAATCTTCATCTTTCCATCTCCTCCCTTAAATAGTACAACCTTTTTTCCATTTCTTCAAGAATAATCTTCGCCGCCGTCCGATATATTGTCATGAAGCATCACGATACGAACCCTCAAAAGTTTGGCATTTCGTTTGGCAAATTCGCTAAATACTGCGTTTTTACCAAACAAAACCGCGAAAGTTTGGCATTTCGTTTGGCATTTCAGCAAAAATCCGCGTTTTTGCCAAACCGGCAGGCCCGGCCAAACCGGCAGGCCCGGCAAATCCGGCAGGCCCGGCCAAACCGGGCCAACCCCCGAAAGGATCTCTCTATGTTAAAGAAGTTTTTCTCCCTGTTCCTCATATGCCTGCTGGCCTGTACCATCGTCAGCGAGCGAGGTCCGGCAGGCCTGGCCGTTACCGCGGCCGAAGACAGCAGTACAGGCCGGGACCTGATCAAATGGGTCGATTTCGACATTTCCTACGAAGCCCTGAAGGACGCCATGAACCTGGACATTGAAACCTGGGATCAGGATCTGCACATCAGTTGGGTCGATTCCCTCGCCTATCTGGCTGTCAGATACGGCGGCAGCTTCGACGGCTACGGCAAAACAGACCTGACCGCCCTGGCCGAAACCCTGCAGAGCGGCAAATCCATGGAAGACCTGACCAGAGACATGAAATACTACAACTATTACAAGGAAGCCTATACCGCCGTCATCGGCGGCTTCCTGGGTCTGCGGGCCGACGGGACCTACGGCCTCACCGCCTGCTCCCCCATCGCCGAAGGCTATTGGTACACCGACAGTGACGACTTCGGCAACGGGCGCAGCTACGGCTTCGCCCGCAAACACCTGGGTCACGACATGTTCTGCTCCGTCGGCACTCCGGTCATCGCCGTGGAAGACGGCAAAGTAGAGGCCCTGGGCTGGAACCAGTACGGCGGCTGGCGCATCGGCATCCGCAGCCATGACGGCGCCCGCTACTATTACTACGCCCACCTGCGCAAAGACGCGCCCTATGCCAAAGACCTGAAGATCGGCAGCACCGTCCAGGCCGGCCAGCTGATCGGCTACGCGGGCCAGACCGGCTACAGCCTCAAAGAAAACGTCAACAACATCAACGTCCCCCACCTCCACTTCGGCATGCAGTTGATCTTCGACGAGTCCCAGAAAGAATGCAACTCCGAAATCTGGATCGACACCTACGCCCTGATCCGCCTGCTGTCCAGCCACCGCTCCTCCGGCGTTGCCGAAGATCAAAGGGTGTCCGTCGAGGCGCCGTCCCAAACGTCGGCGGTTGCGGCGTTAGACACCTCTGCCGATACTGCCCAGGTTCCCGTACTCATGTATCACGGCCTGACCACCAAGGCCAGTCAGGTCAACGACTACTTCATTCCAGCCCAGACCTTTGAAGACGATGCGGCGTGGCTGAAAGAGCACGGATATACCGCCGTCACCATGCAGGATCTCATCGACTTCGTCTACGACAAGACCGGCAAAGAGAGCCTGCCCGAAAAGCCCGTCCTCATCACCTTTGACGACGGCTACTACAACAACCATAAATACGCCACGCCCGTTCTGAAAAAATACGGCATGAAAGCCGTCCTGTCCGTCATCGGCCAGGCCTGCGAAGACGCTTCCCAAGATGCGTACCGGGCCGAGGACTACTGCAACGTGACCTGGAGCCAGCTTCGGGAAATGGCCGCTTCCGGCCTGTGGGAAATACAGAACCATACCTATGATCTGCACGATATCAAAGACGGACGCAAAGGAGCCAGAAGGAAAACAGGCGAATCCCTGTCCGCCTACGAAAAGGTTCTGCAGGACGACCTGAGCAAGCTGCAGGTAAAGCTGCAGACGATCACCGGCGTCGCTCCCACCACCTTCACCTGGCCCTACGGCGCCTATACCAAGGAAAGCCGGGACCTGCTGGAAGAGCTGGGTTTTCAGGCCACCTTAAGCTGCCGCAGCGGAGTCAATACTCTGACAAAGGGAGACCCGGAAAGCCTGTATCTGCTGAAACGAAATATCAGAAAGCCAGGCGTTTCCATAGAAAGCATCCTGGCGGAACTATCGTGACGAAGCGCACCATGAAAAAACAGTCCAAAAAAGTTACAGGGAGCCTTTTGGACAAAGGCTCCCAATGTAAGGGGGATTAGCAAGTTTATCTTGCTTTGCAGTGTGTTGTGTGTGATGTGTGTGTTGTGTGTATGTTGAATGACATCTCTATCATTCCATACCAGTATAGAACACACTGGTTACTTTTAGGTTATTTTTCTTCCTCTTTTTTCGTCATTTTTCCAAAGGAGTCAATAAAAGTGCCGATTCCACCGGTACGGCATGATACACCACAAAAATGCGGCTTTCCGTTTTCTTTTGATCGAAGTGATTCCGTATCCTTCGTGAGACCTCTCTGGCGTGTTTTTCCGAAGTATTCTCCAGCAACACGGCAAACTGGCTGGCGCTGGTACGGCAGAACACATCGCTGCTCCGCAGCCCGAAGGCCAGCGCCTCCCCCAGAAGCCGGACATGGCTCTTCCGGGTTTCCTTTGATACGGGGGTTCCCTTCTGCGCACCCAGAGAGTACACGCAGAGATAAGCGCTTTCCTCTGCCCGGTCCAGCTGCCGGGCCATGAGCCGGTAGATCTGTCTGAACTCGCCGTACTCCACGAAGAAGGCGGCGTCGCCGGCTTCTTTCTCCCGCAGGTCCCGCCGGATTTCCTCGGCGGAAAGATAGCCCTTCGGCTTCCGCTTCAAGATGTCCCGATAGGCCGATTCAAAGCGGGCGTCCAGCCTGGTGCCGAACTCGTTGTTCATGACCTTCTGGGCTTCTTTGTACATATCCGACGCCGCGCTGTAGTTTTCCAAAAAAGTATAGCAGCGGATAATATAGTAGTAAAAGTCCTCCGAATAGGGCTGGATCAGGAGGGCGTTCTTGCAGAGATCGATGACCCTCTGGTACTCGCCCTTTCCCATCAACAGGCCGGCCAGCGTGCGCACCGCCGTTTCATACCGCTCGTAATAGTGGGTCTGAATCGGCATGGCCCAGTTGCCCCTTTTCGGCTCCACATAAATATTTCCTTTGTAGCAGGCTACTGCGGAAAGCAACAGCTCTATCTTTTCCTCGTCTCCCGTACAGTCTCTGGCCTTTTCCAGATAGCGGTCAAAGGTATCGATATCCAATCTATACGGCGCCGCCGTGTTGAGGCAGTAGCCGCCGTCAGCCGTCAGGATCAGATCCTTGCCCGGTATGCCTCCCAGGCTGTCCAGCTCCCTGCGCAGCTTGAACACCAGCACCTTCAGAGAATTTGCCGGGTTGGACACGTCTATCTCCGGCCAGAGCCGGTCGATCAGCTCATCTTGGGGCACGATCCTGCCGCTGTTGAGGACGAGATATTTGAACAGGGTCCACATCTTGCCCGACTTGGCGTGATAGGTCCCCATACCGATTTCCTTTTCTCCATACCGCACGGTCACACCACCCAGCAGCCGGATTTCCAAACATTTGCACATACCACACACAAACCTTTCTGTGCCGCGGTCTTACCGTTCTTCCATCAAAGCCCGCAGCGCCTTTCTTGCCGCGGCGTGATCGCCCATCCACGGCCTTCTACCTTCTTCGTAATACATATACGGCTCGTCACCTTTTCCTAAAATCAGCAGGCAGTCGCCCTTTGACGCCGCCTTCACCGCGGCCTCGATGGCCTCGTACCGGTCTTCGATGAATACGGATTTTTCCGCGCCGGCGCCCTCTATGATCGCTCTGGCGATATCCTCAGCCCTTTCATTCCGCGGATCTTCCTCGGTAACAAAGACCTTCCGGCAGTACTTTCCGGCGATCTCGCCCAGCACCTTCCGCTTCACCTTGTCCCGCTTTCCCGCGCAGCCGAACACCGTATAGATATGGCCGTCAGCGATCTCTCTGGCGTACTGGAAGATCTTTTCAAAGCCATCCGGCGTATGGGCGTAGTCCACGATGACGGTAAAATCCTGTCCCTCCTCGATCAGCTCCATGCGCCCGTCCACCTGGGAAATATGCGTCAGCCGCGGAAGCATGTCCTCGATTTCCATGCCTGTCTGATGCATGGCGGCGATGGCCCCCAGCAGATTGTAGATGTTGTACCTGGCGGCCAGATTGGTTTTGACCGGATAGCGTCTGCCTCCGCAGACCAGGGTAAAGGACGTGCCGTGGACCGAAAGGGCAAGATCCTCCGCCCGGTAGTCCGCGTCGGCGTCCACGCCGTAGCTGACGCAGCGGCAGGCGGCGCACTTCAACAGCTCTCCGTAGCTGAGGTCGTCAGCGTTGAGCACGGCCACGCCGTCAGCCTTCATATTCCGGAAGAGGAGCTGCTTTGCCTCGAAATACGCTTCCATGGTCTTGTGATAGTCCAGATGGTCATAGGTCAGGTTGGTAAAGACGGCCACATCAAAGTCCACCGAATCCACCCGTCCCATGGCAAGGCCGTGGGAGCTGACCTCCATGGCTACCGCCTTCATACCGTGCTCTACCATTTCACGCAGATTTTGATGGATCTCGATGGCGTCAGGCGTGGTCAGGCTCGGAATTTTGCTCACGCTGCCGTAGCGGACGGCGATGGTTCCCATATAGCCGCAAGGCGCCTTTTGTTCGTAGACGTCCCGGATGATGCTGGTCGTGGTGGTCTTTCCATTGGTGCCGGTAACGCCGAATACGGTCATCTGCCTGCTGGGCTGCCCGTTGAACAGGTCGCAGACCCGGTTCAGCTCACGATTCACGTCTTCCGCTCTGACATAGGCCACGCCCGGCAGCCGGTCCAGATCGTCAGAGTGGACCACGGCACAGGCCCCCGCCCGGCAGGCTTTGTCCGCGAAACGGTGGCCGTCAGTCTCCAGACCCTTCAGGCAGAAGAACAGATCGCCTTCCTTCGCCTTCCGGGAGTCGATGCACAGTCCTTTTATTTCCACTGCAGGCGCTCCTGCAAACAGTTCTGATAACAGCATATGTCTTCCTCCTGCTCCCCAATTTTTCTTACTGATCTTCTGCCAAAACCGGCCCGTTATATGCAAAATGCGGCATCAATTCCAGTTTAAATTTGTTCAGCCGCCGCTTCTGATCTATCTTTGCCCTAGTCTCCTCATCGTCGCAGACACCGGTGCGGATATATTCGTCCAGAGCCGCGTAGGTGAAGCCCAGGTTTTCCTCGTCGGTCAGACCGGACAGCCCGTCGATCGGCGTCTTTTCCACCAGCTTCTCAGGAAGTCCCAGCTCCCTGCCGATGGCCTTGACCTCCTGCACGGTCAGCTTTGACAGAGGGCTGAAATCCCCCGCGCCGTCGCCGTATCTGGTTGCGTAGCCGACCCAGTCTTCCGAAAGATTGCAGGTGTTGGCCACTCTGCCGTTCATGGACTGGGCCACAGCGTAGGTAGCCGCCATCCGCAGTCTG
This sequence comes from uncultured Senimuribacter sp., assembly GCA_964525085.1. Classification (GTDB taxonomy): domain Bacteria; phylum Bacillota; class Clostridia; order Peptostreptococcales; family Anaerovoracaceae; genus Senimuribacter. The sequence continues at coordinate 1,981 of CAZGED010000068.1, read as the reverse complement.
GCAGGCAGGTTGGTCCTGGTCTGCTTGGTGAGTTCCACAGGCAGATCCTTTTCCAGCGCTCCCATCATGCCGTCAAAGCTGTCTTTAATGTTGATCACCGCGTGGTCGATGTTCAGGTGAGACACCAGCAGCTTGGAGGCGTCGATATCCGCCTGCTCCCCGTTAGGCAGCAGCACGCCGAATACCCGGTCTCTGCCCAGGGCCTCCACACACAGGGCTGCCACCACGGAACTGTCCTTGCCGCCGCTGATAGCGACCACCGCCTTGCAATCCCTGCCATTTTCCTCAAAGAATTCCCGAATCCAGGCCACCACCTGATCCTTTACCGCCTTCGCGTCAAATTCATACATAGATTTCACCTCTTGCTCTTCTTTCTTCTTCTTCCGTTTCTTTCTGCCGTTTTACGAAACTGCTCCAAAAAACTTCCGCGGCATAGCCTCAGATCACCATACCTATGCTACGATAATCTGACACGCCTTCATGGCGTCCAGCGCCGTTTCGTGGCTCTGCGGACTGACGCCCGCGCAGCAGCTGCTGTCCACTTTTACCACGGTTTCCGGGAAAGCCGCCTTCAGGATCATAGCGTTGGAGATGACGCAGATGTCCGTACAGACGCCGACCATCTCGATCTCCGACGGCGCGCCGCCCAGCTTCTCCCTCAGCCATTTCGGCAGTTCCATACAGCCGAAGGTTGGCTTGTCCAGCACGCAGTCATCTTTTAAGCCCTCGCGCAGCTCCTCAATGATCTGCCAGCCATCGCTGCCTTTGACACAATGAGGCACCGGCAGCAGTCTGCCCTCCTGTGTTTCCATATAGTCTTCCCCGTGGGTATCCCTGGTAAACAGCACCGGGAGTCCCTGTGAACGATAATCCTCGATCTTCTCCTGCAGTCTGCCGATGATCTTCTGCGCTTCCTCATTGGCCAGCGCCCCCGTCACAAAGTCCACTTGCATATCTATAACCAACAGAGCCTTGTCCTTTTTCATAATTGTTCTTTGCTCCTTTTTATTGGAATAACAGTAATAGTATACCGCAAAAGCCCAGCCAGGTCAACGAATCTCCCCATCAAAACAGGTCCTGCCCATAAAAAAAAGCCCATAAAAACAAAATGAAAGGGTTCCCGTCGCCATCTGCGGTCATACTGAACAGAAAATGCTTTAACTTCACAAAAAAGTGTATGAATATACTGAAATATATGCTAAAATATACGAATACGGAAAGGAGCTGACTGACAATGGAAAGAACAGCTGAAACGAGAGTTGCACTGCTTTCCATCATCATCAAGGACACGGTGGCGGTGGAAAAGCTTAACGAAATCCTACATATATACAGAGACTACATCATCGGACGTATGGGTATCCCCTACCGCGAAAGGCAGATTCAGATCATCAGCATCGCGGTAGACGCGCCTACGGACGTGATCAACGCCATGTCGGGCAAGATCGGACGGCTGCCCGGCGTCAGCAGCAAGGTGGCCTATGCCAGCGAATCGTGAATTACTGGCCGCGGCGGACCTGCTCCGATCCGGCGAGATGCCCCGTTCTCAGGCTCTGGCGGCTTTGATCGAGGACGACGATCCCCGCATCGCTGAAACGCTGGCCCAATACGCCAACGAGGTGCGGCGGCAGCACTACGGCAGCGAGGTCTACATTCGCGGCCTCATCGAATTCACCAACTACTGCAGGAACGACTGCCTTTACTGCGGCATCCGCAAAAGCCAGCGAAATGTCAGCCGCTACAGGCTGACCACGGACGACATTCTGTCCTGCTGCCGGACCGGCTACGAGCTGGGCTTCCGGACCTTTGTGCTGCAGGGCGGCGAGGATCCCTGGTGGACCGACGACAGGCTGGTTCCCCTGGTGACGGCTATCCGCCAGACCTATCCGGACTGCGCCATTACCCTGTCCGCCGGAGAGCGGAGCCGGCAAAGCTATCGAAGACTTTTCGACGCCGGCGCCGATCGGTATTTGTTGCGCCACGA
>CAZGED010000067.1:0-9183 GCA_964525085.1 uncultured Senimuribacter sp. | reverse complement strand
CTGCAGCCTCAGGAAGAAGACGATTACGAGTACTTCGACTTTGAGACCGACGACAGGGACCCGGATTTCAAGGAGGTCTATGCCTCCAGGGAAGGAGAGACTTACGTCCTGACTGGAAAACAGCTGCAGAAGATCTTCGACTCCACCAATTTCAACGATATGGGTTCCCTGCGCTATCTGTACAAATACGTAGAGAAGCGGGGCGGTATCGAGAAGCTGCGGGAGCTGGGGTTGGAAGAAGGCGATACCATTCGCATCTTCGATTACGAATTTGAATATTGGGATGAGTATTAGGCCGTAAACCCACGCATAATTGACACCTCTATATAATATGGTTGTATAGAGGTGAATTTTATGAACAGGAAGAAATTATACGCGCAGATCACAGTATGCGCCCTGCTTCTGGGCGCGGCTTTTTTGGGAAACAGCGGCGCGCTGCCCCAGGCGTCCGCCGTCTGCGGACAGGTCAGGAATGTCGTCATGAAACAGCTGACCGCTGACGATATCAAAGCTATGGGAAGCCGCATCACCGGAAGTCTTTCCGATGTGCCGTCAACGGTCGTTTCCGCCGTTGCCAAGGTCAACGATCAGTCCAAGTACGGCGAGCCCATCGATCAAAAGGCGTCAGACGGAACAAAGCAGGTCCATGCGGCGGCAGGCGGCGTGGTTGAGGCTTCCGGAAAAGACGAGGAACTGGGACTTTATATAAAGATCCGCCATGAGGACGCCGTGACCGTTTACGGAAACCTTTCCGACATCGGCGTGGTGGAAAAAGAACGGGTACAGCGGGGCGAGATCATAGGCAGCTATGATACGGTGTCAGAAAAAGATTTTTACTATGACCTGCAGGAGGATTTGTGATATACTAAGAACAGTATCATTACAAGAGGTGAAAAACCATGGAGAAACGAGGAACAAAGAGACTGACAGAAGAGATCTGCCGCAGTTTATACCGGCAGTACGGTACGCCGGAACACGTGATCCGGCACTGCAGGGCGGTTAGCATGGTGGCCGTGACCCTGGGAGAACAGCTGAACGCTCACGGATACACCCTGAATATCCCTTTGATCCGGGGTGCGAGCCTGATTCACGATATGGTCAGGCTTTCGGAGGACCACGGTGTTGCCGGAGCGAAGATTCTGGAAGGACTGGGTTACTATGAGGAGGCCGCTATTGTCAGAGTGCATATGACCTATAATTTCCACGATTTCTCCCAGCTGGACGAGACTGACCTGGTCTGCCTGGCTGACCGCCTGGTGAAGGAAGACCATTATGTCGGGCTGGACGAGCGAATTGACTACATTCTGCACAAGGCTCCCAAAGAGGCTGAGATACAGAACCTGATCCTGCAGAAAAAAGAAGAAACCAGGCGTTTTATGGAAGCCATCGAGACGACCATCGGGCAGACCATAGACAGCCTGTTTCAGCGTGCAGACAATACAGAAGAAGAAAGGCTGAAAAGATGAATCTACAACCGAAGCTGAATCATTTGCTGAAGCAGGTAGAAAAGCCTGCGCGATACATTGGAAATGAGAATCATATCGTGATCCGGGATCCTTCCCGCGTAAAGGCGCGGTTCGCGTTCGCGTTTCCGGATCTTTACGAGATCGGCATGTCCTATATGGGCCTGCAGATCCTCTATCACATTCTCAACGCCCAGGAAGACGTGTACTGCGAGCGGGTCTTTGCGCCTGCGCCGGATATGGAAGAACTGATGCGCGCCGACGGCGTGCCTCTCTTTACGTTGGAGACAAAGACGCCGGTAAAGGAGATGGACTTTTTCGGGTTCACCCTGCAGTACGAGATGTCTTTTACCGGCGTTCTGGACATGTTGGATCTGGCGGGCATCCCGCTGCGGGCAGAAGACCGGCGGGAAGAGGACCCTGTCATCGTGGCAGGGGGGCCCTGCGCCTTTAATCCGGAGCCTCTGGCCGACTTTGTCGATGTGTTTTTGATCGGTGACGGCGAAGAGAGTCTGCCGGCTTTGGTGGAAACGTATATAAAAGCGAAAGAGCAGGGCATATCAAAGCGTGCGTTTCTGGAGGAAATCGCGGGAGACACGGGCGTATATGTTCCCTCTCTCTATGAAGTGACCTATCACGAGGACGGAACCGTCAAGGCCTATACGCCTTTGACGGAGAGAGCGCCGGCCAAAGTGCAGCGGTGCATCCTGGACGACATAGAGACGGTGGACTTTCCCACCGAGCCCATCGTACCGCTGATCGAAACCGTCCACGACAGAGCGGTGGTGGAGACCTTCCGGGGCTGCACGCGGGGCTGCCGGTTTTGTCAGGCGGGCATGATCTACCGGCCGGTCCGGGAACGATCCAAGGAGACCATCATGGAGCTGGCCATGAAGCAGCTGGCCAGCACGGGCCACGAGGAGCTGTCCCTGCTGTCTCTGTCCACCAGCGATTATTCTCAGTTTGAAGACCTGGCGGTAGAGCTGATGCGGCGCTGCAAGGATCAAAACGTATCCCTGTCCCTGCCGTCTCTGCGTCTGGACAGCTTTTCCTTCCGGGTTCTGGAGGAAATTCAGGGTTACCGGAAGTCGGGACTGACCTTTGCGCCGGAGGCCGGCACCCAGCGGCTTCGGGACGTGATCAACAAAGGAATCACGGAAAAGGATATCTATGAAGCGGTGGAGCAGGCCATCGAACTGGGGTGGAAGCATATCAAGCTGTATTTTATGATCGGGCTGCCTACCGAGACCGATGAGGATCTGAACGGCATCGCGGAAATCGCGAGGAACATCGTCCGCATCTACAAGGAATCCGGCAAGGGCGGCCGGTTTAACGTGTCCGTCAGCGTTTCCAATTTCGTGCCGAAGGCCCATACGCCGTTCCAGTGGGTCAGTCAGAATACGACAGAGGAATTCCATCGGAAACACAACTATCTGACGACCCTCTTCAAAGGCATTAAAGGCGCATCCCTGAGCTATCACGACGACGTAGTCAGCACCTACGAGGCTGTTTTTGCCCGGGGAGACCGCCGTCTCGGCCGGCTTTTGCTGGCAGCCCATGACCAGGGCTGCCGTCTGGACAGCTGGTCAGAGTACTTCGACGCGGAAAAATGGCAGCGGGCCGTGGAAGCCAGCGGCACCGATATCTCTTTCTACAGCACCCGCCGGAGAGACTTTGATGAAATCCTGCCGTGGGACGTGATCGATGCCTCCGTATCAAAGGCGTTCCTGCGCAGGGAAGCGGAAAAAGCCATGGCGGAAACCGTCACGAAGGACTGCCGCTGGGGCTGTGCGGGCTGCGGCATCAACCGGAGGACAACATGCAGACAGGGAGGAATCTACGTTGAACAGACCCGATAAAACGTACCGGTATGTGATCCGGTTTACCAAGCAGGGATATATCCGCTACACGTCCCATTTGGACATGCTGCGCCTGTTTAAGCGGGCATTTAAGCGGGCCGGCATCGGGCTCAGCTTTTCTCAGGGCTTTAATCCCCATCCGAAGATGGGCTTTGCCCAGCCTCTGTCCCTGGGCTACACCAGCCGGTGCGAGCTGCTGGAGTTTGAGACTGTTCGTGAGGAAGATCCCGCGGCTGTAAAAGACGCTGTCGCGGCCATGATGCCGGAGGGCATAGAGATTCTGGACTGCCAGCCTTTGACCGCCGATGTAAAGTCCTTGGCGGCAGCGGTCTGCGAGGCGACGTACAGGGTGATCTTTCCTGCGGCGGCAGATTCGGCTGACTGGCGGAAGACGGTAGCTGCCTATCTGGCCCAGCCTGAAATCCTCGCTGAAAAGCGGCAGAAGAAGACGAAAAAAATGGTGACGGTGGACATCCGGCCTAAGATCCGGGATATCTCGGTCCTGGACGGGGAGCGGCTGACCCTGGAACTGCGCCTTGACAGCGGCAGCGCGTCCAATCTGAGTCCAGAGCAGGTGATCGCCACCTTTACGGCCTTTGCCGGGCTGGACGCTCCGCGTTACGATGTGGAAGTGGAGAGAATTGCTATAAAATTTGACAAAAACTTGAAGTTTTAGACTTGACATTTTCTGTTTGGAGAGGTAATATATGCGTACAAGGTAAAAACTGTATATGCTATCTGAAAGGAGAACGAGATGGACAGATGGAAAATGTATCTGACCCGGCTTTCCCAACACGAAAATATGATAAAAGCGGCGGCAGTAGTCATCATACTACTTGCCGCTGTTGTGTTTTTTGGAAGCTTTGGGGAAAAGTCAGACAATTCGATTGAGGTGCAGGACCCGGGACAACAGACGGAAGCGGCGGACAGCCAGCAGACCCAGAGCGGCGCTGCGGAAGCGTCTTCCATGGGGCCGGTCTATGTGGATATCGGCGGCTGCGTAAAGAATCCCGGCGTATATCAGGTGGTAGAGGGGACCCGGCTCTTCGAGGTCATCAAAGAGGCCGGCGGACTGACCGCTGACGCTGACGTGAGTCAGATCAATCAGGCGGAGACCGTCACCGACGGGCAGAAGGTGGTGATCCCGGCCGTCGGCGAAGAGCCTGCGGGCGGATCCGGCGGGACCGGCGCTGACGGGGCCGCCGGCAGCGGTACGGGCGGCGTCACGGCAGATACCGGAGGCATCACTGCCGACGGAAAGGTGAACATCAACAAGGCGGACAGCACCCAGTTGCAGGAGCTTCCCGGCGTAGGGCCAGCCACGGCGGAGAAGATACTGGAATACCGGGATACCTACGGGCCGTTTGCCGCACCGGAGGATCTGAAAAACGTCAGCGGCATCGGTGACAAGACCTTTGAGAAGATGAAAGACAAGGTCTGTGTATAATTTCCTTATTTTTGGCAATCATAGCTGTTGAGGTGATCATATGTTTACGCAAAAAAAGAAAAAGCATGGGTGGTTCTATGTCACAGTGGCGCTGGCAGTGGCGATTGTCGCTGTATTCTTTCTGATCGGGGCGCTCAGCAGCAGAAACGCGGAGAACGCGGAGAGAGCCGATTTGGAAAACCGCGCGCAGCAGGAGCAGGATCAGGATCAGGCGGGGTCAGGAGAACTGCCGCAGGACAGCGCGGAGGCTTCTGTACCCGTGCCGCAACCCGGCAGCGATGACGAAAAGGACGAGGACGGACAGTTTTATCAGTCATATTATCTGGTGAAATACGATAATCATGTTATTAAGATTTTTTTCTCTGACGAAACTGGCGAGCTGACAGAGCTGGAAGAGACCGGCATCATATATGAAACATTGTCTGCGGATGACCAGCAGCGGTTTGCTGAAGGCATGAAGCTGGAGTCAAGAGATGATCTGAATCAATTGATGATGGATTATGAGAGCTGAGTAATATGATGAAAGAAAGATTAAAAAAGTGCGCGATTCTCTTTATCGGCATTCTCGTCTTCGTTTCCTGCACCGGCCTGCTGCTTCCAGAGCAGATGGCGGAGCTGACCAGTTCCAAGGACGTGGTATCCGAGCGGGTTCTGGTGCCGGGAGGCCAGTCTGTGGGTCTGCAGATGAACGTGAAGGGTGCTTTGATCGTCGGCGTGGAAAATGACAGCGGACCGCAGATCGGCGACAGGATCGTCGCCATCAACGGCCAGAAGGTCGACGGACCGGACGACGTGAACAAAGTGGTATCCGGCAGCGGCGATTCTGTAGAGCTGACGGTGGTGCGCAATCAGAAAAGCCTCAACTACACGGTAGATCCCTATTACGACAAAGAAAGCGGAGAATACAAGCTGGGGCTCTGGATCAAGGAAAAGATCGCCGGTATCGGCACCCTGACCTTTTATGATCCTGAGACCAATCAATTTGCGTCTCTGGGTCACGGCATCTATGAGTCGGAGACCGGCGCGCTGCTGAAGGCGAAAAGCGGGACCCTGCTCAACACCCGGATCGACCAGATCAAAGCAGGAAAAACAGGGGAGCCCGGCGAGCTGGGCGGCGTGATCTATGATTTCCGGAATCCGCTGGGGACCATTGAGAAGAACACGGAATTCGGCATCTACGGAGAGGCGGACGACGCCCAGGACTTCGCCCTGTCAAAGCCGTTGATTATGGCGGCCAGGTCGGAGGTGGAAAAGGGAGATGCATACATTCTGACCACCATCGACGGCACCAAGGTAGAGAAGTTCCACATCGAGATCACAAAGGTGCGGCATCAGGGCCATGCGGCAAGCAAAGGGCTGGAATTCGAGGTGACAGATGAGGATCTGCTGAAGCGCTGCGGCGGTATCGTCCAGGGCATGAGCGGAAGCCCGATCATACAGAACAACCGGCTGGTCGGGGCGGTGACTCACGTTTTTATCAACAATCCGAAAAAAGGATACGGCATATTCGCAGAATTTATGGTCGAAGAATGTGAGAAGTGAGAATAATCTGTATACTTTGTGCGTAAATCGCGACATTTTGTTATGAAACAGCTGTCCCACGATCGTAAGTTTTGTTGTAAAATTATATCGTAGGACAAGGAAGATTCAAGAAAAATGTCCGAGGGAGGATTAGTGTATGGAAAAAATTAGATTAGGTCTTGTTGATGACAACAAGGACTTCTGTGAAGCTTTACAGGAGTATTTTTCGCGGCAGGAGGATATGCAGATCGTCTTTACTGCGGAAGATGGCATGGAAGCCATCGATCAGATAAAAAGGTGTGATGTTGATGTGTTAGTCCTTGATTTGATTATGCCGCATCTGGATGGTATTGGTGTGTTGGAGTCGTTACATTCTATGGAGCTGGAAAAGTATCCTCACGTGATCATGGTTTCTACCATCGGCCAGGATTCGATGATTCAGCGTGCCATAGCCATGGGTACGGAGTACTATCTGGTGAAGCCGATCCGTACCGATATTCTGGCAAAGAGGATCCGCCAGATCATGGACCTGGAGCTCGCCGACAGAGCGGAAATTCAGAATGGCGGATTTGCCATGAGGAAGACCGCGTCCTACAAGAATATGATCAGGGAAAACGATCTGGAGATCGAAATCACCAATTTGATCCACGAGGTCGGAGTTCCTGCACACATCAAAGGATACCACTATCTGCGCGATGCGATCGCCATCGTCGTGAACAATATGGATATCCTGTCTGCCGTGACCAAGGAGCTGTATCCTACGATTGCGAAGATGAACAACACTACGCCGAGCAGAGTAGAGCGGGCGATCCGTCACGCCATTGAAGTCGCGTGGAACAGAGGCCGTATTGAGACCATCGATGCCCTGTTTGGCTACACTGTGAAAAACGATAAAGGCAAGCCGACCAATTCGGAGTTTATCGCCATCATCGCCGATAAGCTGCGCCTGGAACGCAAAGTTGGCTAGGAAGACCGCATGAAAACGGATGCCCGTATGCTTGCCGGAAAGCCCTATGTCCGGATATAGCCGGACATAGGAACACCGCCCGCAGCTTCAGATTTTGTCCTACACAGCAGGAAGCTGCCTGCGCTGTCAGAACGTTAGAACTGAGACAGACCTGCCGGTGAGACAGGTTTAGAACGAAAACCCCCTTTCATTGACTGAGAGATAGATGAAAGGGGGTTTTCTTTGTATATCATTTCTCAATCTTTTTTCATTTCTCTGGAATCCTGCGAGAGAATATGTTATAATGAATTAAAAGATGTTAAAACGTATACAAGGAGAGATGTTATGGCCGCACCGCTGCATGTAATCGGGAAGCATTTGAAGGAGATACGATTAACCCGAAATTTAACCCTGGAGGAGACGGCGAGACTGACGGGGGTCAGCAAGCCGATGCTGGGGCAGATCGAGCGTGGACAGTCCGTTCCGACGATTACAACCCTGTGGAAGATCGCCACGGGATTGAAGGTCCCTTTGTCGTCTTTTCTGGAAGAGCCGCAAGCGGACTATGCTGTGGTGGATCTGGCACAGGAACCCGTCAAAAACGCAGTTATCTGTGAAGACTGCGGAAGGATGCGGGCTTATCCGCTGTTTCCTTATGATCCGGTGCGCAGCGTGGAGATCTTTCAGATCGACTTTGATGCCGGGTGCCGCCATGATTCAGAGAAGCACAACGACGGGGTGGAGGAATATCTTTTGGTGATTTTCGGTGCGTTGCAGCTTCTCCTTGATGGACGTGAAATCGTCCTTCAGGCGGGGCAGGCGGTTCGTTTTCAGGCCGATGTACCCCATACGTACCGCAATCCCTTTGATCGTCCGTGCAGCGCATATAACATCATCTTATATCCGAAGCTTTCATGGAGGTAATTCACATGTATGAACTGACGCAGGTTTCTGACCGCTGCTACTATATCGAAAGTCCGGCAAAGATCGGGCTGGTCCGGCTGGAAGGCAGCGATGTCTGCCTCATCGACAGCGGAAACGACAAGGACGCGGGCCGAAAAGTCCGCAGGCTTCTGGACGCCAACGGCTGGAAGCTGACGGCCATCTACAACACCCATTCCAATGCGGATCACATCGGCGGAAACAAATATCTGCAGGGTCAGACGGGCTGCAGGATCTTTGCGCCGGGGATCGAGTGCGATATGACCAGGCATACCGTTTTAGAGCCGGCCTTTTTATACGGCGGTTATCCTTGCAGAGACCTGCGGCACAAGTTTCTCATGGCCCAGGAAAGCCAGGCGGAATACCTTACAGAGGAGGTTCTGCCCGACGGGCTTGAAATGATTCCTCTGCCGGGACATTTCTTTGATATGGTCGGGTTTCGGACGGCAGATGACGTGGTCTATCTGGCTGACTGCCTGTCAAGTGAGGAAACGCTGGAAAAATACCAGATCGGCTTCATTTATGATGTAGGGGCGTATCTGGAAACCCTGGAGAAGGTCAAAGGCATGTCAGCAAAGGTTTTTGTTCCGGCCCATGCGGCCGCGACGGAGGACATCTGCCCGCTGGCCCGGATAAACATAGACAAGGTTCATGAGATCGCTGACAGGATCGTCGATCTTTGCGCCGAACCGGTCAGCTTTGAGGTTATACTGCAGCGGTTGTTCACGGAATACGGCCTTGTGATGAATTTTGAACAGCACGTACTCATCGGCAGCACGGTGCGCTCATATCTGTCCTGGCTGAAGGATACCGGCAGACTGAGCGCAGAATTTAGGGAGAATATGCTGCTTTGGAAACAGGAGCCCCAAAGGGACTGACAGCAAAGCCTGCGCATGAAGCCGAGACGAATCTTCAGACGAATTTTCAGGGTGGATTTGATTCACACTGGGAAACACGCGAGATTGTTAACGCATCCTCGCGGATGTTCGCACTCTGCGGATGGGC
>CAZGED010000066.1:0-9229 GCA_964525085.1 uncultured Senimuribacter sp. | reverse complement strand
TCCACAGCTCCGGTAAAGCCGCCCTTTGATGTGCCGAACAAAATACCCTCCAGCAGGGTCGCCGGAAGCGCCGCACAGTTCTGCGCCAGGAACGGCTTCTGCCTGCGTGCACCGCCGTAGTGGATGCTCTGGGAAAACAGCTCTTTGCCGGTACCCGTCTCACCGTAAATGAACACCGGCGCATTGTTGTCCGCTGCCCGCTTTGCCCGCTCTACCGCAGCGGTAAAGCCGGGGCTGCTGCCCGCCAGATCATCAAAGGTATAGTGGCGGATCTTCGGTTTCACCGGCGTCGGCGCGATCTTCTTCTCCCGCAGTTCCAGAATCGTATCACTCATGGACTGGATATGGGTGATGTCCTTTGCCACCTCAACCGCTGCGATCGTCCTACCGTTTTCGATGACCGGCACGGTGCTGTTGATGGTGGTGATGGACTTGCCATACAGATTGGTGTAGGACTGCTGCTTGTTCTGCGTAGCCACATTCTTCTTCAGCGCCTGGTACATGGTGCTTTCGTCGAGCCGAACCCCCGGGAACGCTTTATGGAACTCTTTCCCCAGCACGTCGTCCACGTTGATCTGCTCCATGGCCGCCATGGCCTCGTTGTAGAACATGCCGATGCCGTCCTCATCCACCACGTAGACCCCTGCATCGAGGAGCTTGATCAGCTCTTCTATGATTCTCTTGTACCCTTCCTGATCCAAAGTGCGCACCTCCTGTTCCGGCCCCTTTCCGCCGGCTGTCCTCTGTCAGACGCTCTTTGCCGGCCGCTCCGCCATGCTCTGACAGCGGTCTGACAGTATCTCCACTGTGTTCCGATTACATCCAGTATACCACACTTTGGCCTCCGGTGCAAATTTTTTTGCATGTGTGTTTTCAGAAGTTCCGCGCGTCTGTTTTCCGTCTTTTTTATCCTTTTCGCTTTTCACGCGCGGATTTGTTCTGCAGGTATTCCTCTTGAAAAACATCTCGATTTGTTGTATATTGTTATTTGACGATTTATTATCGGGAGGATGGCTATGAGAATCAGAAAAACCACAGATACCTTTGAAGAAAAAGACATAGAAATGATCGCGAGGGTCTCTGACGCCCTGGCGCATCCGGTGCGGCTCAAGCTGTTCCGCCACATCATGCAGTGCAACAAGTCCATGGAGACGGTCTGCAACAAAGACCTGGTCGCGGCCTTTGACTACGCCCAGGCGACCATCTCCCAGCACATGAAAAAGCTGGTCGAATCCGGGTTGATCGAGGTGAAAAAGAAAGATAAATTTTCTTTCTATTACGCCAATTTGGGGATTTTGATGCAGTATATTGACATTACCAAAAAATATTCTATAATATAGGGATACCTCGCCCGCAAGGGCAAAGGGGATTAGGGCGGCATTCTCCTGTCGCTCCCGCTGTGCAGCCGGAGCGTAGAAGGCATACCCTTCATCGATAGCCTGTTTACCGCAGTCTCGGCTCCATGTGGATCGCCGTGACTTTTTCTTTTCTGCTGGGCAGCAAGATCGGCGGCTGCACAGATGAGATCGTCCTGAAAGAGCCGGGCGCGAAAAAACTTCCATCCTCTGATCCAGAAGGACCTGTGATCTATTCCGTCTCCATCTGGGAAACCTTTTCAAAGAGAGCGGTCCTGTCTGTGATCCGCAGGCGCATCCGCTCTTTTTCGATCCACCCCGCCTCGGCAAACTGGCCCATGACCCTGGACAAATGGCGGTAGCTGCAGCCCAGATACTGGGCCAGATCCGTCAGCCGCAGTTTCATCCAGCCTCCGGGAGCCATGCCACGGTCCTCCTCAGTTTCCAGCAGATAAGCCGCCAGCCGGTTTTCCAGCGGGTAGCTCTGAGTGGCCACCAGCTTATCCACACTGCGAAGCATTTTCTCTGCCAGAAATCTGCTCAGATTCCGCAGAAACACCGTATCGGACAGCATCAGCGCACCGCAACTGTCAAAAGGCAGGGCGATGCATACAGCGTCCTGCACGGCTTCAATGGTCTGGGACTGGCTGCGGATGCCCAGCAGCTCCAGCTCTCCCAGCACGCTGACCGCCTCGAAATACTGCGCCAGCGTGACGCTGCCGTCCTGATGGATCATGGACAGCTTAACCCTGCCGTCCATCAGAAAGTAAAGCCTGCACGGCGCCATCCGCTCTTCGCACAGAAACTCTCCCTTTCGGAAGACGTGTACCTCCACGCTGTCCGCCAGGGCCCCCATAGTGTTCTCCGAAAAATACGCCTCGATGGGATATTGGGACAAATACGCTGCCCGTTTTTTTGCATCTTTGACCTTCACCGGTCTCCTCCTCGTCTCTTTGCCGCGCCAAAGGGCCGCCGCTCCTGAACAGGCTCCTGAACAGGCGTCCGAAGAAACGCCTGGCGCCTGAAAAAATGCCGGAGCAAGCGCGGGAAACCCCTGGGCAAATGTCTAAAGTTACTCCTCATATTATGCCATATGTCCTATTTTTTCGCAACCACCTCTGTTATACTAAACCCATGAAAAAAAGAATGAATGAAAGAATGAATGAAACAGAGAATGGATGGAACACGGAGGTGAATCCACATGGTGGAAAACAACCCCTATGAAAACAGCCCCTATATCGTAGGCATCGGCGCCGCGAACATCGACATCATGGGCAGAAGCCGCCGCAGCCTGGTCCGGGAGGATTCCAACCCGGGCCGCATCAGCGTTTCCGTCGGCGGCGCGACCCACAACGCCTGTGAAAACGCCGCCAGGCTTGGCGTTCCCGTCGTCTTCATCACGGCCACCGGAGACGACTACTTCGGACAGATGATCCGCAGTGCCTGCGACGCCGCCGGCATCGACACCAGCCATTTTGTCGTATTTCCCGGCCAGGCCAGCTCCACCTACATGTCCGTCCACAACAAAAACGGCGAAATGGACATCGCGGTCTCCGACATGACCATACTCCAAAGCCTGACCACCGGTCATCTGAAGGCCAGGGACCAGCTTCTGCGGAATGCGGCCGCCATCGTCTTTGACACCGGCCTTCCCCAGACCGTCATCGACTTTATCAGGCAGACCTACGGCCCCGTCACGCCGGTCTTCGCAGACACCGTCTCCACCACCTACGCGGAGAAGCTGCTGGGCGGCCTGGCCGGCATCTATACCCTGAAGCCCAACCTGCTGGAGGCAGAGATCCTCTCCGGCAGGAAGATCCGCTGCATGCCGGACCTCGAAGCCGCGGCCCAGGTGATTCTGTCAAAGGGTGTCCGCCGGACGTTCATCAGCCTCGGGCGTTGCGGCGTTTACTACTGTGACGACGCGGGAAACCGCCGCTGGCGATGCGCCAGGCCGATGGAGAATATCGCCAACGCCACCGGAGCCGGCGACTCCTTTCTGGGCGCTTTGCTCTACGCCCACGTCAACGGCCTGACGTTGGAGGAGACCATGGAGGCCGCCATGACAGTATCCATGCTGACCATCCAGAGCGAGCAGACCATTAACCCGCAGATGTCAGAAGCTTTGATGAAAGAAAATCTGATCCTGGCCGCAGAAGATACCGGCCGGGACCCGCAAGCGTTAAGATTTTAAGATAAGATAAAGAGAGGTAACAGGAATGAACAAATATTTATCCATCGCGCCGGAGATTCAGGAAGCCCTGGCAGCCGGCAAGCCCGTCGTCGCTTTAGAATCCACCATCTTGTCCCACGGCATGCCTTACCCTGAGAATCTGGAATTCTCTCACAGGGTGGAAGAGATCGTCCGCGAGGAAGGCGCAATCCCTGCGACTACCGCCATCATCGGCGGCAAGCTGTGCATCGGCCTGACCAGTGACCAACTGGAGCTGATGTGCAAAGCGGAAAACGTTGGCAAGGTCAGCCGCCGGGACGTAGCGACCTACGTTGCCACAGGCATGGCGGGCGCTACCACCGTTGCCACAACCATGATGCTGGCTGAGCTGGCAGGCATCCGCTTCTTCGCTACCGGCGGTATCGGCGGCGTTCACAGAGGTGCGGAGACTACCATGGATATCTCCGCTGACCTGCAGGAGCTGGCAAACACCCAGGTCGCCGTCATCTGCGCCGGCGCGAAGAGCCTGCTGGACATCGGCCTGACGCTGGAATATCTGGAGACCATGGGCGTTCCGGTCATCGGCCTGCAGACTGACGATTTCCCTGCTTTCTACTGTCGCAAGAGCGGTTTCGGCGTAGACTTCAACGCACCGGATGAAGCCACAGTGGCGAAGATCATGAAGACCAAGTGGGAGCTGGGCCTGAAAGGAGGCTCCGTCATTGCCAACCCGATTCCTGAGGAATACGAGCTGGACTTCGACGAGATGAATGCCGTCATCGAACGGGCCATCGAGTCCGCCAAGAAGGACGGCATCCGCGGCAAAGATACCACGCCTTACCTGCTGGCCCACATCAAGGACTACACCGAAGGCGTATCCCTGGCCTCCAACCTGCAGCTGGCATATCACAACGCGAGAAGAGCCGCGAAGATCGCGGTGGAGTATACCAGGCTGTAAGGGCGCAGAATCTATACAGATCACAGAAAAACTCCGCTCTCCATCGAAATGGTGCGAGCGGAGTTTTTGCGTCTCTGCAGCTTCTCCCTCAATCGATTCGAATCTTCATTTTCAGGAATTTGCGGAACTGATCTGGCTCGGCGTCAAAAGGCAGGAAAGATCTTTTTATTTTCATAGGTAAGACCTGCTTTGATGGAAGATTTCGGTTGACGGATGGGCCGTGCTTGGGATATATTATAGATAGAACACTGAGGAGAAACAGTCATGGAAAGATTCAAAACACTAAAAGATCACGTTTACGAATATATCGCTGAGCAGATTCGCGCAGGTAGCCTGCTTCCGGATCAGCGGATCAACGAAAACGTCATCTGCGAAGAGCTGAACATCAGCCGCACGCCTGTCCGAGAGGCCCTGATCCAGCTGTCCGCGGAGGGGATTCTCGAAAACAAGGCGCGCCGCGGTTTCATTATCCGTTCCATGTCAGAGCAGGACGTGCGGGAGCTGTACACCGTAATCGGCGTCCTGGACGGCTATGCTGCTCTGTTGGCCTGTGATGTTCTGACAGACCACGACTACGCGGACCTGTCCTTTTACATCGACACCATGGATCTGGCTATCAAGGCCGGAAACTTCGAGATGTACCATAAGCAGCAGATGACCTTTCATCAGCTGTATATAGACAAGTGCGGCAACAGCGCCCTGATCGACATGATTGCCAAATCAAAGAACAAGCTGTTGAAAAAAAACTACAGCGAGGACATTCACAAGGATACGAAGGACGTGCTCTACGCTACCAACCGGGAGCACCGCGAGATCCTCCGCCTGTTCCGGGAAAAGGACAAGGACGGCCTTTTCAAGTATCTGGCCGAGACCCACTGGACACCGGCCTACGCGGCATATGACGTGATCGTGTAAAGGCCGAAGGATTTTTATGGAATACAAGCAAATTGAGGCATTTTTAGCCATCGTGGAGCAAAAGAATATTACCAAGGCGGCAGATCCGTCTCTCCGGGAGACATCGTCGTCGCCGACGGCGACGGCATCGTGTTCATCAAGCCTTCCGACGCCGCGTCCCTGCTGAAAAAGGTGCGGGGTCTCATGGCCGGCGAAGCCAAATCCCTGAAGACCATCGACGAGGAAGGCACTCTGATCCGTCCATGGGTCATGGAAAAGCTGCAGGCTCTGGGCTGCGAGTTTTTCGACATGGCAGAATAATTCCCTCTGTCAAAGACAATTTGACCGCCAACGATAAATAACCTCAATCGAAAAAATCTTACGCGAAAAAATCTTGCATGAAAAACCTCGTGAAAAAAACTCACACGAAAACTTCGCGAAAAAATTTCACACTGAAAAAACTCACGCTGTTTGTGTCATCACATCAGCGTGAGGTTTTTTGTCACAAAAGCACGGTCGGCCAAATGCGGCACGGCCTGTTCCGGCCGCTTACAGAGCACCCTTTTCGCAGCGGTTTCCCCAGGAATCGATCAGCACCCCGTCCCGGTACATACAGATGATCTCACAGTGGTTAGGACACTTGCCGCAGTTGATCTCCCGCGTCCGGAATTCCCTGTTTTCCATGGAAAAGTCGAAGGAGATCCTTTTGCTGCTTCTGGCCGCCAGGATGGCGATCCCGAAAGCGCCCATGAGGTGTCCGATCTCGTCTACAATGATATCGCAGCCCAGCGCCTTTTGAAAGGCGTTGACGACACCGATGTTTTTGCTGACGCCGCCCTGAAAGACGATGGGGGCCTTTATTTTTTTGCCCTTTCCCACGTTGTTCAGGTAATTGCTTGCGACGGCCTGGCACAGACCCGCTATGATGTCCTCTTTGGCGTGGCCCATCTGAATCTTGTGGACCAGGTCCGACTCGGCAAATACCGTGCATCTGGCAGCGATCTGGGTAGGATGCTTGGACTGCAGGGCGATTTTTCCAAATTCTTCAACGTCTACGCCCAGCCGTTTGGACTGGCTGGACAGAAAAGATCCGGTTCCCGCAGCGCACAGGGTGTTCATGGCGTAATCCACCGCCACACCGTTTTCCACCAGGATGATCTTAGAATCCTGGCCGCCGATCTCCAGTATGGTCCGCACGTCGGGGTGCAGGGTCGTCGTGCCGACGGCGTGGGCCGTGATCTCGTTTTTCACCACCGTAGCGCCGATCATGTCTCCCACCAGCTTTCTCGCGCTTCCGGTGGTGCCGGCCGCCGTGATGGAATACTTCTCCTGATCGAACTGCTCTTCCAGCAGCTTCAGCAGCTTCTTTGCCGCCCCGATGGGGTCCCCCTCTGTCCAGATGTACTCGCTTGCGAGGATCCTGTTTGCGGCATCCAGTATGACCCCTTTGGTAGAAATAGAACCGATGTCAATTCCGATATACGCCTCTTCCATGGTCAAATTACCTTCTTTCTCATGTATATCATGTCATAAAATGCTTCCAGACGGGTATCAAGACCTGTATCTCCGGTCTGGGAATCGTAGGACAGGTACAGCACCGGTATCTTATAGTCGCTGCTGATGTTCTGCAAAACCGGCATGATGTCGATCTCCGGCGTGCAGCCGGCTGATTTCGCATGGATGATACCGTCAAATCCGTGGGTCGCATAATACTTTGCCGCCCAGATATTTGCCGTAGAGGTCGGCCCCATCTCGTATTTGCAGTAATCCCGAATCTCCACCTTCAGGTTCCCGCCGTGGTAACGGAGATTCCGGTTGGTCACGTTCAGCCAGCGGTGAACCTCGACTCCCATGTCCGCCAGCTTCTGCGCAAGCCGCAGGTTGGAAAAGGGATCCATCACCGTGAAATACTCCCCCACGATGCCTACCCGCAGAGGCAGGTCCGGCTTGTCCACGGGGATGTCCGAAAAGGCCCTCTTCACCTCTCTGTATGCGGCTTCCAGGCTGCGAAAATCCTCCGCTTCTTCCATGGCCGTCAAAAACTGATCTCTCGCCTTTCTAAAAGCGCCCTTTTCCGTTTCAAAACCGCAGTCTCTGTAATAGAGGCTCTCCGCTTCGTCCAGAAAGGTGGCCATCTTCAGGGTCTCTCTTGCCGCCAAGGTGATCTTTGCCACGGAGATCTTCGGCGCAATACGGCGGATGGCCTTCAGATAATCCTTCGGATTCCCCGTGGCGTACTCCGACAGGTTGATGAAGTCAAATTCATATCCCAGCTCGCGCAGGATCCGTTCCTGCAGCTCGCCATAATAGCCCAGTCTGCAGAGTCCCAGGGTCATGACCAGCGTATCTGCGCCGGACTCAAGGGCCTCGATCATGCTGCCCAGGGTCGTCTTAAAAGGGGTACAGACGGAATCCGGACTGTACCGCTCACCAATCTCCATGGTCCGGTTGGTCATCGGCGGCTGTATGACGTACTCCGCCTCCAGGCCCTTTTCCACAAAATATTTGATGCACAGGTTATAGTGGTTGAACAGAGGAAACGCAACTTTTTTCTGACCCATTACAGTTCTCCCTTCTGAAACTTTAGGATATCCACGAAGCTTTCCAGCCTGGTTTCCATGCCGGCGGTGCCGTTCTGGCTGTCCAGGATCAGATTCATGACCGGAAGCTCGCTGAACTCCCGCGTGATGATCTCGTTTACCATGGAATCCGGACCGCAGGGAAAGGCTGTCAGAAGGATGATCCCGTCTATCTTTTCTCTGTGGATCTGCAGTCCGCCTACGATCTCGCGGTTGACCTCCCACTTTAGCGTAGGCGAAACCTGCAGGGAACGCTTCAAAGCCTCTTTTCTATCCACGATATCCGCCCGAAGGGGGATTGTTCCCAGCTCTTCCAGATATGTGAAGATCGGCTTCCCGAAGTAGGCGTCCTCCGCCACGTAGCTGTGCGCCGCGACGGCGACCTTTATTCCATCGGTCTGATACAGCTTTTCCTGATCCTTCACGCGGGCCTTCCAGTCCGCCGCTTCTTTTTTCTTGGCGGTCTTATAGGCCTCCTTGGCCTGTTTTCGGGATGCACCCAGTTCTCCGGCCAGGCCCAGCATCGCCTTCTCCTCTGTCCTCTTTTCCATGATGTCGATATCGCAGCCGAGAAAGCTTTGACCGGTGCTGCGGAAGGTATTGGCGGCCAGGTCGTACATGGACTGGAATCTGGTACACATGTCCCGATGTCTGCCCCAGTTACTGATCCGCGGAATAAAGATATAGTCGCACTTCCCGATCAGGGCGTGGACATGTCCTAAATAGATCTTGGCGGAAAGACAGCTTTCGTCGATGGCGGCCTCCATGCCGAACTGCAGCAGCTCCTTATTGGTCGGTTCGCTTACGACGAGCCTGGCGCCCAATGCGCTGAAAAAGCTTTCCCACAGGATTTTGTACCGGCAGTACAGCATACTGTTGGGAATTCCAATGGTCCATTGGTTTTGATATCTATTCACATTCTTACGCATGAAAATAATCCTCCTCTTTTATCATTTTATTTCCAAAGCGGGAAAAGGAAATAGACACCCGTGATGATTTTGACAAAAAAACGGACAATCGTCCAAAGGAGAGAGAAGTACAAAAGAGGCCGCACCACGTAGCTGTCTCCCGGCTCCAGCTCGTCCGGGGACAGCTCCACCGTGCTGTTCACGCTGCCGCCCGCCGTATAGACGGTATCAAATATACGCTCCACGACGACTATGCCGTCATGACCACGGTGGAGGCCGGCCTGGGGGTCAGCATCCTAGCGGAACTGGTGCTGCAGCGGACCAATTTTGATATCGCGAAGATCCCTCTGGACCCGCCGATT
>CAZGED010000065.1:296-9594 GCA_964525085.1 uncultured Senimuribacter sp. | reverse complement strand
AATTACGCCGCAAAGCGGCTGGTTTCAAACCGGGGTTCCGACCCCGATATCATTTATATTGTTAGTAGAAAGGAACATTATGAGAAAGACAAAAATTGTTTGTACCATCGGACCTGCGTCCAGAGATCCGGAAACTTTGAAAGCGATGCTGCAGGTGGGCATGAATGTGGCCCGCGTCAACTTTTCTCACGGCACCCATGACGAGCACAGGGAGACCATCGAAACCTTCCGCAGCGTGCGGGATGAGCTGGGGATCCCGGCGGCTGTCCTGCTGGACACCAAAGGACCGGAGATCCGCATACGGGATTTTGAGCGGGGAGAAGAAACGCTGCGGGACGGCCAGGAGTTTACCATCACCACCAGAGACGTGATGGGAACCGCCGATATCGTCTCCGTCACATATAAGGACCTGCCAAAGGAGGTCAGCGCGGGAAACCTGGTGCTGATCAACGACGGCAAGATCGTCATCAAGGTCATAGAGACCACGGAAACCGACGTCAGAGGAAAGGTCATTCACGGCGGCAAAATCAGTAATCACAAGGGGATTAATCTGCCCAACGTAAACCTGAACATGCAGTATATCAGCCCGCAGGACAGAGCGGACATTCTCTTCGGCATAGAGAACGACGTGGACTACATCGCGGCCTCCTTTGTCAGAAGCGCCAGCGACGTCAGAGCTGTCCGCCAACTGCTGGACGAGAACGGCGGCCAGGAGATCAAAGTCATCTCCAAGATCGAGAGCACCCAGGGTGTTGAAAACTTTGAGGAAATTCTGCAACTGTCCGACGGCATCATGGTCGCCAGAGGCGATATGGGCGTAGAGGTGGCTTATGAGAAACTGCCCGGTATTCAGAAGCGTTTCATCAGAAGATGCGTCCAATCAGGCAAGATCGTCATCACTGCCACCCAGATGCTGGAATCCATGATCACCAGCCCGATCCCGACTAGAGCGGAGATCACCGACGTGGCCAACGCCGTCTTTGATGGAACTACGGCGGTCATGCTGTCCGGCGAAACGGCGGCGGGTCAATTCCCTGTGGAGGCAGTGGCTACCATGGCGAAGATCGCGGCCCAGGCGGAGGCGGATCGGCCGACCGTACCGGGCAGAGATACCATTTGGCATGAGATGGACGCCCTGGATGTGACCAATGCCGTAGGCCATGCCGCCTGCACGCTGGCAAAGGATATCAAGGCGGGGGCTATCATGGCCATCACCAAGACGGGCTATACGGCCAAGAGAATGTCAAAGTTCCGGCCCGATATCATGATCGTAGGGGCGACGCCGTATGAGAAGACCTATCATCAGCTTGCTTTGGTCTGGGGCGTCCGGCCGGTCATGGCAAACTACCGCTATGAGATCGAAGATCTCTTCGACCACTGTGTCCGCAAAGCTATTTGCGCGGGGCTTATCCAATGCGGAGAAAAGGTGGTCATCACCGCCGGACTGCCGGTAGATGTGCCGGGAAACACCAATATCATACGAGTAGTAGAAGCGCAGATAGAAGAATAAAAAGTCCGGCGGCTCTGGGCGATACTCGGCGGCCGGTGGCATAGATATAGAGAGTTTCTGCGAAGATTTCTGCAGTACGCCCGTTATTTTTTGTCGTGGGTTTCGTAATATGGCAAAGACGTCGGCAGAGTACGAAACCCTTGACCCCACCACAAGAGGCGGGGCCGCCAAAGGCGCGGTCAAAGTGTGCAGTCCGATGTAATCCGAGTAAGCAGTCCGAGTGAGTCAACCGAGCCAAGTGAGCCAAGTGGGCCAAAAAGAAAAAGGCTGCTCCTTCTGGGAGCAGCAAGCTGTCGATTTCTTATTCGGTCATTTCCTCGGGGTCTTTTTCTGCAAGTACCTTTTCATATTCGGTGAAGATCGCCTCTTTGATCTTGTTTCTGGTTTCAGACAGGAGCGGGTGTGCGATGTCCCTGAAATCTCCTTCGCCCATTTTTCTGCTTGGCATGGCGATGAACAGGCCGTTCTGCCCCTCAATGATTTTAATGTCGTGGACGACAAACTCATCATCAAAGGTGATAGAAACGACAGCTTTCATCTTACCCTCATCGTTGATTTTGCGGATTCTTACATCAGTTATGTTCATGACATGACCACCTTTCCAGCATGGACTGCTATATAGATATCTACATTATACATCATTTTAAAAATTGGAGCAACAAAAATTCCTAAAAAATCTGATAATTGGGTGATATCTCAATTTTACGCTGTTCTTCATCTACCTCGCCCAGATAAAGGATAGGCGTATAATCATCGATCTTCTTTTTTTCCGGCTGGACGCTGGCGATAGCGATGCCGGTTCCTACCACGGAAACGTCGAACTCTGACAGAATGTCTGCGATACCGCGGGTGCTGCCGCCGCCCCGCATGAAGTCGTCGATGATGATGGCCTTTGAGCCGGGCACGACGGCCCGTTTGGAAATGGACATCTTCTGGACCCGGTCATAGGAACCGGAGAAGTAATTGATGCTTACGGTAGAGCCTTCCGAAACCTTGGCCTCTCTGCGGATGATCACCAGCGGCAGGTTCAGATGCCAGGCGGTCTTCGCGGCCAGGGGGATTCCCTTTGTTTCAACAGTGGCTACATAGTCGGCCCCGCGGTCTTTGAATTTCTTGGCAAAGACCACAGAAAGGCGATGGATCAGATGGGTGTCGAACATGATATCCGAGGTGTACAGGAATCCGCCGCCCAGGATCCGGCTGCTGTCGCAAACGCGGGCACAGAACTCTTCCTGCAGGGAGGCAAGCTGCTCGTCGCTGATGTCCGGTACAAAGCGGACGCCGCCCTTGGCGCCGGAGATGGTTTCGATATAGCCCGTTCCCGTGGCCTGTATCGAGGCGTTCGCCAGATTGATATCTTCGCTGATGCTCGATTTTGCCGCACTGAAAGCGTCGCAGAAATACTGC
The DNA here is from genome assembly GCA_964525085.1 of uncultured Senimuribacter sp. Taxonomy (GTDB): domain Bacteria; phylum Bacillota; class Clostridia; order Peptostreptococcales; family Anaerovoracaceae; genus Senimuribacter. Next base: position 6,677 of record CAZGED010000065.1, on the reverse strand, counting down.
AGGGAATACAGCTTGCTGGGTGTATTGGTCAGGATTCTGATCATGGCTCCGACCCGTTCAGTTCTCTTCATATAAGATGCACCTCCATACCTATCTTACCATAGAATAGAACAAAGGGGAGAATAAATTGAAAAAAATTTTGGATTTCTTATCCAATTCTATGCGGGTTTATGGTATAATAAACGCATACCATTGAAACGGTGCGCCAACCGGCGCCCGAAGCGGTGTTGCCGCAAGGAAGCGTTTATTGGATCATGACGAAGGATTATAGAATTCAAAGGATACGTCATGGCAGGATGTTTTCAGGAAAAGCAAGGCGAAGTTCGGGTCTCCCGTGTATTACATGGGGGATTTCGTGCCAGAATAGCTTAGGATACATATTTGAATATTTGGAGGACAGGATAGATGATTCAGTTATCAGGCTATAAGAACATACACTGTATCGGTATCGGGGGAGTTGGGGTGTCTGCCATTGCAGAGGTCCTGCTTTCCAGGGGATATCGGGTATCAGGATCAGATATGAAACAGTCAGAGATTACAGACAGATTGGAACGGCATGGAGTTAAGATTTATATAGGCCATAGAGCGGAGAACGTGGAGGACGCTGATTTGATCGTGTATTCTGCAGCGATTGCAGAAGAAAACCCTGAGATCATCAGGGCGAGGGAAAAGAACATTCCATTGGCGAGCAGAGCAGAAGTCCTGGGTACTTTGATGGACGACTTCGAGAACAGCATCGCCATCAGCGGCACCCATGGGAAAACTACGACTACCTCTATGGTTTCTTTGATTTTACAGCGGGCAGAGTTGGAACCGACGATCCTGGTAGGAGGAAATCTGGCTGAGATCGGCGGCAATGTAAAGGTTGGCGGCAGCCGGTATTTCGTCACGGAAGCCTGTGAATACAGAGACAGCTTTCTGGAGCTGCGGCCAAAGATCGAGGTTATCCTCAACATCGACTCCGACCATCTGGACTATTTCAAGGACATCGAGCATATCGTCCGCTCCTTTGAGAAATTTACCAAGGCTATGCCGGAGGATGGCAAGCTGATCGCCTATGATGCGAATCCGTTTGTCAGCCGAATCATCAAAGACATTCCGTCTGCCGTCACCTATGGTTACAGCCAGGGATGCACCTATCAGATCGCGGACGTCGCCTTTGACGGAGAAGGCATGCCGTCCTTTGATGTCCACTATCAGGGCGAAAAGCTGGGACGAGTTCAACTGCGGGTACCGGGGGAACATAACATCCTCAACGCCACGGGCGCCTTTGCCTGCTGTCATCAGCTGGGCGTCAGCGCGGAGACGATCATCGCGACCCTGGACGAGTTTGCCGGCACCCAGAGACGGTTTGACGTCATCGGCACTACGGAGAGCGGTGTCAGGCTGGTAGACGATTACGCGCACCATCCGACGGAAATCAAAGCGACCCTGTCTGCGGCTCGCAATATTCCGCACAGACAGCTCTGGTGCCTGTTTCAGCCCCACACCTATACCAGGACGCTGGCCCTGTTCGATGACTTTGCCGAAGCGTTTACAGACGCGGACGTGCTGATCCTGGCGGAAATCTATGCGGCCAGGGAGAAGGATATCTACAAGATATCGTCAAAGGAGCTGGCCGAAGAGATCAAAAGAGTGCATCCGGAAAAGAAGGTGTACTACATGGATACCTTTGAGGATATCGCCAACTACGTGCGCACAAACGCGGCCGAAGGGGATCTGGTCATCACCATGGGTGCGGGAGATATCTACAAAGTAGGCGAAATGATCATCGACAAATAGAGCATCAGATCCATAAACAGACGCGAATCAATACAAATAATGGATACAAACAGACGTAAAAAACACAAATAAACAGATGTAAACAGTGAGGTGGCATGATGAATTATAAAGAATATCAGGCACAGGAGGAGGCCAGACTGGCCGTCTGCATCCGCCATCTGGAAGCCGGCGTAAATTTCGTCGATATCCGCACGGCATATATCGATGAAGCTGTGGTCATCGGCGCGGGCACTTGGATCGGTCCCTGCGTTACCCTGGAAGGGAAGACCGTCATCGGGGAGAACTGCCGCATCCTGCAGAACAGCAGGATCGTGGATTCTGTCATCGGCGATGGCGCAGAAATACAGTCTTCCGTAGTCACGGACAGCCAGATCGGACAAAGGACGAAAGTAGGCCCGTTCGCCTATCTGAGACCGGGCAGCCGGATCGGCTCTGACTGCAAGGTGGGGGATTTTGTTGAAGTCAAGAATTCGTCCTTCGGGGACGGTTCAAAGGCGTCACACCTGACCTACATCGGGGACTCCGACGTGGGCAGAAACGTCAATATAGGATGCGGCGTAGTCTTTGTAAACTACGACGGAACAAACAAGCACCGGACGACCGTAGGGAACGGCGCATTTATCGGTTGCAATACCAATCTGGTTTCTCCGGTAAAGGTGGAGGATGGCGCTTATATCGCCGCTGGCAGTACGGTGACGGAAGACGTACCGGAAGACGCGCTGTGCATCGCCAGGGCACGGCAGAAAAACATCAGGGGATGGGCCGCTGAAAAGGGATTATACAGAAAGTAACTTTTAGCTATCAAGAAAGAAGAGGTGTACAAACAATGAAAAACGGCGCATTTTCAGATTATAAGGTGTTTTCAGGAAACTCGCACCCTGAACTTGCAGAAGAAATCACATCTATCATGGGAAAGCCGCTGGGAAAAGCGACTGTGACGAAATTCAGCGACGGCGAAATTTCCGTGAATATCTGGGAATCCGTAAGAGGAATCGATGTCTACATCGTACAGCCTACCTGCAACCCGGTAAACGATAATCTGATGGAGCTATTGATCATGATCGATGCCATGAAGCGGGCATCTGCCGGCAGAATCAATGCGGTGCTTCCGTACTACGGTTATGCCAGACAGGATCGGAAGGCAAAGGCGAGAGATCCTATTACGGCCAAGCTGGTTGCTGACCTGATCATGGCAGCCGGCGCCGACAGAGTTGTGACTATGGACCTGCACGCCAACCAGATCCAGGGCTATTTCAATATTCCGGTAGACCATCTGGTAGGGATGCCGATTCTGGCCAGATATTTCAAGGAAAAGGCCATGGACGACGTGGTCATCGTATCGCCGGATCACGGCAGCGTAACCAGGGCGAGAAGTATGGCGGAATACCTCAACTGTCCCATCGCCATCGTCGATAAGCGCCGGCCGGAGCCGAATAAGAGCGAGATCATGAACATCATCGGCAACATTGAGGGAAAGAACTGCATTATCATCGACGACATGATCGATACGGCGGGGACCATTACCAATGCGGCCAACGCCATTAAGGACCTGGGCGCCAACGCAGTGTACGCCTGTGCGACCCACCCGGTTCTTTCGGGACCGGCTGTGGAGCGCATCGAGAAATCGGCCATCGAAGAGCTGGTGCTGCTGAATACCATTCCGATGCCGGAGGAAAAGAAGATCGAGAAGATGAACTTCCTCTCCGTGGCGCCGATCTTTGCGGAGGCTATGACGAGAGTATTCACCAACGGCTCTATCAGCAAATTGTTTGACTAATCTCGAAAAAGGAACATAAAATACAATGTACGTAATAGCAGGACTGGGAAATCCTGGAAAGAGATATGCACAGACCCGGCATAACATGGGATTTATTACCGTAGACCAGCTGGCGGAAAAGCACGATATCAAAGTAGATAAGCTGAAATTTAAGGCTCTGGTCGGCGAAGGAAGGATCGCCGGCCAGAAGGTCCTGCTTGTAAAGCCGCAAACCTATATGAACCTGAGCGGAGAGTCCCTTCGGGAGGTCATGCACTTTTACAAGCTGGAGCCGGAGCAGCTGATCGTCATCTACGACGATATTGATCTGGAAGCGGGAGCGCTGCGCATCCGAAAGTTCGGTAGCGCAGGGACCCATAACGGTATGCGGTCCGTGGTCTATCAGCTGCAGTCAGATCGGTTTCCACGGATCCGCATCGGCATCGGCGGCAGCGGGGAACGCCAGCTGGCGGACTTTGTGACAGGGGGATTCTCCAAAGAAGAAGTGCCGGTGCTGGAGGAGGCAGTGACCAAAGCCGTAGGCGCGCTGGAGTGCATACTGGGGGACGGCATCGACAAGGCCATGAACCAGTACAATACAAAGAAAAAGTCCCCAAAACAAGAGAAGAAGGACGAGAAAAAAGAAGATGCAGAATAAGGGAATCATCAATATTTCGGGTATATCCGAAAGCAGGTGTGCACCGGTCATTTCCCATCTGGCCAAAGAAGAAGGTCAAAGCTTGATTATCACAGCAACTGCCGCTCGGGCAAATAAACTGGCTTTAGATCTTTCTTTTTTTTCGCAGAAGGAAGTTCTGGTGCTGCCTGCGGAAGAGCAGGTTTTCCTGCGGTATGAAGCGAAAAACCACGATCAGCTGATCGAGCGGCTGAAGATCCTGAAGGCGCTGCGGACGGGACAGGAGTGTATCGTCATCGCGCCTGTTTCTGCTGCCGTGAAAAAGATACCGCCTCACCGTATCTTTGAGTCTGCCTCCGTGAAACTGACCGTGGGCAGGGACGTCGATCTGGCCCGCATCAAAGAAACCTTGGTGAAACTGGGCTATGAGCGGATGGAGATCGTGGACACCAGAGGACAGTTTTCCGTCAGAGGCGGCATTATCGACGTCTTTACGCCGGATGGCGAGTATCCGTACCGCATCGAGCTTTTCGACACAGAGGTGGACTCCATCCGCACCTTTGATATTGACACTCAGCGGTCTGTAGACAATGTGCAGTCTGTGGAGATCTATCCGGCAGAGCAGATGCTGGTAGACAGGGAGTTGTTCAACGATGCACTGCAGCGGATCTACAAAGGATACACCGCTCAGGTGAAGCGCCTTCTGAAGAAGGGGGAGGACTTCGCCGAAGCGGCAGAGCAGCTTTCCAGGCGCAGAGACGAGCTCTGCGAATACATTGAGAACACGTCCAATCTGCAGCTCTTGGAGAACTATCTCCATTATTTTTACGAGGAGCTGGAATACCTTTGGGACTACATGGACGGCGGCATGGTGGTTGTGGACGATCCGGATCGGATCTGCGAATACCTGGATACCCGAAGCGCTGAACTGCGGGACGATTTTCAGGTGTTCCTGGAGCGGGGCCAGGTGGCGCCGGAAGATATGGCGCTGATCAGCGGCAGAGAAGACTTTTTCAGGGTTTATGAAAAGGAAACCGTCTATGTGCTGACGCCTTTTACCAAGGCTGTCAAAGGCGTTCACACCCTGAGCAGGGTCCATCACGTCCAGAGCCGCCAGATGGTCACCTTCAACAACCGGATGGAGCTGCTGGAAACAGAGCTGAAAGAATACGTCAAGAAGAAGTACCGCGTCACCATCGTCTGTTCCAGCAAAGAGCGGACAGAGAACCTGAAAGAATTTACAGGCCGCATCGGCCTGGCCGAAAAAGTCTTCTTCGCGGAGGGTTCCCTGACCAGTGGCATGGACTTTCCAGAGGAGAGGATCTGCTATATCAGCGAAAACGATATCTTCTCCGGACAAAAGACGGTCAAGCGGAAGAAGAAAAAGAAGAAGACCAATTCTGAGCAGATACAGACCTTTGCCGACATGCAGAAAGGAGACTACGTGGTCCACGAAAACCACGGCATCGGCAAATTCCTGGGCATGGAGCAGCTGACCATACAGGGTGAGAAAAAGGACTACCTGAAGATCAAATACGCGGGGAACGACATGCTCTACGTGCCGGTGGAGCAGATGGATATCATTCAGAAATACATCGGCTCTGACGGCATCGCCCCTAAGGTCAATAAGCTGTCCGGCGGGGAGTGGAAGGCCACAAAGGCGAAGGCCAAGGCTGCCATCGCGGAAATGGCGAAGGAGCTCCTGGATCTCTACGCTCACAGGAAGATGCAGAAGGGCTACGCCTTCGCGGAGGATACGGTTTGGCAGAGGGAATTTGAGGATGCCTTTCCTTACGAGGAGACCGATGACCAGCTGCGGTGTATCGAGGAGATCAAAGAGGACATGGAGCGCCCCGTTGCCATGGACCGTCTGCTCTGCGGCGACGTAGGCTTCGGCAAGACCGAGGTGGCCGCCAGAGCCCTGTTTAAGTGCATCGCCGACGGAAAACAGGCGGCGGTTTTGGTTCCGACCACGATCCTGGCCAATCAGCACTACTATACTTTGAAGGAGCGGTTCGAGCAGTTTCCCCTGAAGGTGGAGATGCTGTCCAGGTTCCGTTCCGAGGCCCGGCAGGCCCAGATCATCGACGAGCTGAACAAAGGGCAGATCGACCTGATCATCGGAACCCATCGTCTGTTGTCCAAAGACATCCGGTTCAAGGATCTGGGGCTGCTGGTCATCGACGAGGAGCAGCGCTTTGGCGTC
>CAZGED010000065.1:0-286 GCA_964525085.1 uncultured Senimuribacter sp. | reverse complement strand
TTGCGCGACGAGCACATCGAGCGCATCCGTGGCCAGCGGTTTGGCGTCGCCCACAAAGAAAAGATCAAGAAGATGAAGCAGAACGTGGATGTGCTGACCCTGTCGGCCACGCCGATTCCGCGGACCCTGAACATGTCCCTGACCGGCATCAAGGATATGAGCCTCATCGAGGAACCGCCGGAGGAACGGTATCCTGTCCAGACCTACGTGCTGGAACAGGATGACGCCATGATGCGGGAGATCATCACGAGGGAACTGGACCGGGGCGGACAGGTCTTCGTGGTAT
>CAZGED010000064.1:0-9634 GCA_964525085.1 uncultured Senimuribacter sp. | reverse complement strand
GTAACATCCCTGACCGGTCTTCTCTTTCCAACTAACGGTGGAAACTTTTCAGGAATTGTGCTAAGATAGATGATAGATTGTGAAAAACGATAACCCTTGGGAGGTAGAAAATTGAAGAAAGAAAGACATCATGGAAAGAAATTATGGGCGATCGCCCTCTCTATCGCAGTATTGACCGCCTTTTGGCCGGCGGCAGCCTTTGCGTCTTCGGCGGAGGCTTCCACGGCCACGGATGGGGCATCGTCCATGACGTCAATGGCTTCCACGGCCGCGACTGTTTCAGCCGTGTCTGCGGCAGAACAGAGTTCGGACACCTCGAATGCACAGGAAGACAGCCTGCTGACCACCGATCACGTCCGCTATATCTCGCCGGATTCCAACGGAAAGTTTTTTCCGGGAAATAAGCTGACGAAAGCGAAGGCGGCTCAAATGATCTATAACCTGCTGGCAGAGAAACCGGCAGAAAAGACATGGTGCAAAGACGTAACGGAAAGCACGACCAATGGAACCGCCATCGGTACATTGTTATATCTGGGCGTCGCATCGACAAATGACGATGGGTATTTCTATCCGACAAAGAATATCACAAAAGGTGAACTGCAGGCGATGCTGGATAAGGCCCTGGGCAAAGAACCATCAGCCGGCGGAAGCACCGCCACCATCACCAGAGGCGCGGCGGTGCGTCTGATCAACCAAGCGCTGGGCCGCGACAAGACAGATCAGAATACGATTTTGAAAGGCGACCGGATCAGACCGTTTACCGATGTGGTTACCACCAGTACCTACTATTATGACATCATGGAGGCTTCTATTGGCCATGTCAGCGACATCGCAGAAGACGGAACGGAAACCTGGACAAGCTATAATACCGAATCCCAGGGTATCAAGGGTACCGGATGGAAGATCATCGATGGAGAGACTTACTACATAGACAAGACCAACAAGGTCATTCAGAGAAATACCACTGTCAACGGCAGTAAGCTGAACAAGAACGGCAGATATACCACCGGAAACAGTAAGCTGGACGCGGAGCTGGTCAAGGTGTTTAAGAAGTATACCAAATCCAGTATGACCAACAAAGAAAAGTTGAAGGCGGTCTACGAGTACGTTTATAAGAACTGTACCTACAAAGCCGGCGTCAAACATGCGGCAAGCAAGGACTGCACCAGCTGGGACAAGACAGCGGCGTACAATATGTACAAGAATAAGAAGGGCAACTGCTATTACTTCGCGGCGGCCGTTACCTACGCGGCACGCAAATGCGGTTACGATGCCAAGACCATATCCGGATATGTGACCTATGAGCAGAACAAATACTACATGCAGCACGGGTGGACCGAGATCCAGCTGTCTGACGGAACAAAGCGGTTCATCGATACGGAACTGCAGTATCTCAGCTATATAGGAGGCTGGGGCAGCGACTATTTCATGCGCTCGTATGGGACCATGAGCAAAATGCACCATAAGCACTACTACAAAAAAGGCGCGGCAGCGATCAAAAAATAGGGAGGCAAAGGAAGATAAATGGTATTCAGTTCAACGATCTTTTTATTTTCATTTCTGCCTGTCGTATTCCTACTCCATTTGATCCTTCCGGGAATGAAGGCGAAGAACCTGCTTCTGATTGTGGCAAGCCTGGTGTTCTACGCCTTCGGAGAGCCCTACTACGTGGCCGTCATGTTTCTGTCGGCGCTGGTCAATTACGGCCTGGGCCGTCTTGCAGGACGTGGCCGCAGAGCCGGAAAAGGAGCAGTAGGGGCTGCAGTAGTTTTTAATATTGGATTGATCGGCATATTTAAATATGCCGATTTTGTGATGGAATCCATCAATCAGGTACTGCATACGGACCTGCCGCTGCCGGGCATTCCTCTGCCTGTGGGCATCTCATTCTTTACCTTCCAGGCCCTGTCCTACGTCATAGACGCTTATAGAGATCGGGATGCGGCGTCAAAGAGTTTTATCCAGGTATTGCTGTATATCAGCTTCTTTCCGCAGCTGGTGGCAGGTCCGATTATCAAATATAATGACATCCGAGAAGAACTGGTCAGCCGGACGGTCTGCGGAGAGGAAGCCGCGGCAGGCATCCGCAGGTTCATCTGCGGCATGGCAAAAAAGCTGCTCATCGCCAACGTCATGGGAGGTGTGGCTGACTACGTCTTTGAACTGCAGGATGTCAACGTGGCTTTGGCCTGGTTAGGAGGCGTGGCTTACGTATTCCAGATCTATTTTGATTTCAGCGGCTATTCGGACATGGCCATCGGCCTGGGCAGGATGTTCGGCTTTCACTATAAAGAAAACTTCAACTATCCTTACGTATCTACCTCCATCAAGGAGTTCTGGCGGAGGTGGCATATCTCTCTGTCCTCCTGGTTCCGGGATTACCTTTACATTCCTCTGGGAGGCAACAGAAAAGGAGAACTGCGGACGTGGATCAATAAATACATCGTGTTCTTCGCTACCGGACTGTGGCACGGCGCCAACTGGACCTTCGTTCTGTGGGGCCTGATCCACGGAACCTTTTCCGTACTGGAAGACAGCGGTGTGATTCCCGCGTCGAAATGGAAGGAAGGCAGAGGTCGCGTCATCGGCCATCTTTATACCATGGTTGTAGTCACCGTGGCTTTTGTCCTGTTCCGGGCTGATACCGTGGGGCAGGGCTTCCGCATGATCAAAGCCATGTTCACAGGTTTCCACTTTGAACTGGCTGCGCGGCAGGCGTTTCTGCTGCAGCTGTCTCCGATGGTGATTCTTGCCTTTGTTCTGGCAGTGATACTGTCGGCCCCGATAAAAGAAAAACTGCAGAGCAGAAAAACGGAGGGATTGGCTTACGTGGGCAGCTTGGGGCTGCTGGCATTGTGCATCCTGAACCTGTCCTCAGGAACCTTCAATCCGTTTATCTATTTCAGATTCTAAGGGAGGGGAAGACGTGAAGAAAAAGTTATCCATATTGTATTGTGCGGTGTTTTTCGCGGTCTGCCTGATACCCTTTGTTGGCATGGCATGGCAGGACGGCAGCGAAGTAGTGGCTAACGAGGTCAAAGTCCAAATGCCGGAGATCAGCAGTGATGACGGCTTCAATCCAGAATACTTTGACCAGCTGACCCAGTATTTTGACAGGAATTTCGCGGGCAGACAGACTTTGATCACCGTCAACGGCCTTTTGTTGAAAAACCTGGGAGAGTCCGGAAACGAAAAGGTCATCCAGGGCAAGGACGGATGGCTGTTCTTTGAGGAGACCGCCAAGGACTATCTGGGCCAGGCGACGATCAGTCAACGGGAGGCCTTTGCCATTGCGGAAAACCTGCAGACCGTGAAGCTGGGCGTAGAGTCTCGCGGCGGACGTTTTTTCTTTACCATCGCGCCCAACAAAAATTCTCTGTACGGGCAATATATGCCATCGCGCTATGTGGCCAACCGTTCGGGAAGCAACTATGCGTTGCTTGAGCCTTATCTGGACGAGTCCTATTACGTAAATCTCTTTGATGCGCTGGGAAGCGTCGACGAGATCCTGTATCACAAATGGGACTCCCACTGGACCAGAGCGGGCGCTTTGGTTGCCAGAGACGCTTTGATGGAGGCGGCCGGCAAGACCGCCAGGGACTATAGCGATGTTTCGTCAAAAGAGCAGCGGCGTCATAGAGGAGATCTGTATGAGATGGCTTTTCCGAAGAGCCGGGCCCTGGACTGGGATACGGTCTATGATGTGGAGCCGGAATACACCTATGTGCGTGCGGTGAATAGCGACGATGAGCCGCTGATCGAAACCAGGAGTGAGAAGGAAGGCAGCCTGGTCATGTATCGGGACTCCTTCGGTATCGCTTTGCTGCCGTTCATGGCAGACGAGTATGGCAGCGCGTTTTTCTCAAAGGAGACGCCGTACAATCTTGACGCGGCAGCCGACGATATGCCGGGCGACGTGATGATCGAGTTGGTGGAACGCAACCTTGCCCAGCTGTGTGAAGAGGCTCCGATTATGAGTGCGCCGGTGACAAAAGAGATTCCGTCGGAACGGAAAAACGCGTCGGAGGTTTCCGGTGAGATCACTTTGACGGAGGAAGACGGATACCTGAAGATCGAGGGATCCCTAGAGAAAGACATGGTCGATACGGAATCCCGCTACTGGATTCAGGTCAAGACTGGCGACGGCAGTCAGATCTACGCGCCGTTCTATGTGGGCGAAAGCGGATTTGTTCTGCGTCTTGCGGATCTGACGGCAGAAGATGTCCGGGAAGTCATCTGGTACTGCGGAGACGAGGATGCGATGATAAAAGTGTCGAAAGCATTTTAGCCACAATTTTAGCCATATTGGGAGGATGTATGGAAAAGAAAAAAGGAACGGCAGCTCTGGCCGCGGCCGCTGCGGCGGGGATCCTCGTGCTGGGCGCCGGGATCTTCGGCTACAACGTCTGGGCAGACGGCCAGACAGAAGCCCTGCGGGCGGAGACCGTAATAGACATAGAAGATACCAAGCTGGCCAACTATGAGGAAGAAGACAGAGAACAGGTGAAGGAAATCATGGGTCAGTACATCGCGGCTGTACAGGAGGCTCAGGGCGAGGCGGAGATTCAGGCAGCCCAGGCGGCGTTTGAGAAAGCGCTGGAAAGCATCGAGACCGCCGGAGATAAGCTGGAAACCTCTAAGGCGGCAGCGATGGAAACGCTGGAGGGCTGGAAGCTGTCCAAATATGATAAAGACGGAAAGGCTGAAATCAAGAAGCTGATCGAAACGTACACCGGCAGGATTGAAAACGCCGGCTCCGCCGATGAAGTGGAGAAGCTGGTAAAGCAGTTCCGCTCCGCTGTGGGTAACGTGCAGACAAAAGAAGAAAAAGAAGAACAGGAAAGGCTGGAGGAAGAGAAGCGAAAGCAGGAAGAGGAGGCCAGGAAAGCGGAAGAAGCGGAAGAGGCTGAGAAATCTACCGCTCCGTCAAAGGCGGCCAGCAAATCCGCGGCGCAGCAGTACGTAGGCAGCAGTGCGGCGGCGCTGGCAGCGGCCATCGGGCAGCCGAATTCTAAGAGCTATTCCGGCAGCTGTCTGGGACCGGGCCAGGACGGTGTCTGGTATTACAGCGGGTTTACCGTATACACCTACAAAGAAGATGGGAACGAGACCGTCATGTCAGTGGAATAAGGCCGGCAGGGCGGAACCAGCCGTGCGTCGGTTTTTGTTGACCTGCGTCCCGGAATCTATTAAAATATAGCCAAGTAAGAAAAAAGACAGGAGCGTGATTACTATGTCCAACATTCCAACACCACACAATTCCGCTGCGCTGGGCGATTTTGCCGAAACCGTCCTGATGCCGGGAGATCCGCTGAGATCCAAGTTCATCGCAGAGAACTTCCTGCAGGACGCCGTTCTGGTCAACAATGTCAGAGGCGTACAGGGCTATACCGGCACCTATAAAGGCGAGAGAGTATCCGTCATGGCTTCCGGCATGGGCATGCCGGCCATCGGCATCTATTCCCACGAGCTGTTCAACTTCTACGATGTGAAGAACATCATCAGAATCGGCACCGCAGGCGGCCTTTCTGAAGAAGTCAAAGTCCGCGATATCGTCATGGCGATGGCCTGTGTGACCAACAGCAACTGGGCCGCCCAGTACGAGATCCCCGCGACGATTCCGCCGGTCTGCTCCTATGAGCTTTTGAAGAAGGCGGAGGCCGCGGCAGAATCCCTCGGCGTGAAACCGCATATCGGGACCATCTTCTCCTCCGACGTTTTTTACGATACGACGCGGGACTACGACAAATGGAGAGCCATCGGCGTCAAAGCGGTTGAAATGGAAGCGGCGGCGCTGTATATGGAAGCGGCCAGAGCAGGTAAAAACGCGCTGTGCATCTGCACCATCAGCGACCACATGGTAACCCATGAGTCCTGCTCATCTGACGAGAGACAGACCTCCTTCACGACGATGATGGAAATCGCCCTGGAAACGGCGATCCGATAGGATGTAAGAAAAGCCTTGCGGAAGCGATTGGTTTGCTGTCCGCAAGGCTTTTTAATCCGTTCAGAGCTTTTTTTCAAGACACACCAGCCGTACGCTCGGAATACCGTTAAACACACAGGATACGATGCCGGGTTCCTTTTTCCAGCGCATCCAGGGCCGTCTGCTCGGTAGGATATACCCCTCTGGCCCAGCCGATGGTAACCTTGCCGTCCTCTTCCTCTCGGAGGACAGCGTCGTATATTGCCGCGATAGATGAAATCTCCCGCAGATGGTAGAACTTTGGGATTGCGGGAGCGTTGAAACGGTTCAGATGGTTAAGATTCCCCCGCAATGATTGAAAACATACAATTGCGGGAAATTCGGCTCATAAAGAAGGCAAAAGATCTCCCGCAATCGGCCTGAATATCTGTTTGCGGGGTTTATTACGGGGCTTGGGGGAACACGCCTCGGATATTTTCATGCGGAGGCCCTGGAGAAAGCCTGCAGAGGATCCGCATGAAAACTCGCATCTGCAGATTCCATTGAAATATGTGGCTCGCCTTCGTGGATATGAGATAGCACTGGCGCTGGCACAGGTACTGGCGCGGAGAGAACGACAATAAAAATGGATTTTGCGGCGCTTTATTGCTGTTTCATTCGCCTGCTTCGTTAACAGAGGCCGGAGAGGATTGCCGATTTCAGGCACGCCGGGCCCGAAAGACATTTTTTACGCGCAGGCCCTGTGTTTTGCATCTGAAACCCTTGAAAATACAGAAAAAGAATGGTAAAATGAATTATTAACGATCAAAATAAACCAAGGAAAGAAGAATTAAACATGAATCATAAAAAATACGATGGCGTCTACTATCCTGTCAGAGAGGTCACGGACCTGAAGGATATGGTCATCAAGAGCACAGAACTGTACAGAGACAGAACTGCATATCTGCAGAAAGATAAACCGGGCGGGACCTTCCAGCCGATCACCTACGGCCGGTTCCGCGATGAGATGGACGCCCTGGGGACTCGTCTTCTGGACTTGGGCCTTGGCGGCAAGAAGATTGCCGTCATCGGCGAAAGCTGCTACCAGTGGATCCTGTCCTACTATGCCGTGGTCAGCGGCGTAGGCGTGATCGTACCGCTGGATAAGAACCTTCCGCCGGACGAGATCAAGAGCCTGATCCGGCGCTCCGGTGCCAGCGCTTTGATCTACACCAAACGCAGCGAGAAGAGCATCAAAGGGCTCTTCGACGAGCGTTTTAACTTAGAGTACTTTATCTCCATCGGCAAAGAGGAACATGACGAAACCGTTTTGTCCCTGCAGAAGCTGATCAAAGAAGGAGACCACCTGCTGAAGGAAGGCGTTCGTGATTTCGTGGACGCCGAAGTCGATCCGGACGCCATGGCTACTTTGATGTACACGTCGGGCACCACCGGCATGTCAAAGGGCGTCATGCTGAGTCACAAAAACATCGTATTCAACGTATATGCCATGTCAAAGCTGGTCAACGTGCCGGAGGGGACGATCACCCTGTCTATCCTGCCGATTCACCACGCCTACGAGTTCACCTGCGACATCTGCACCGTGTTCTATCAGGGTGGAACGGTGGCTATCTGCGAGGGTATCAAGTATATCCAGAAGAATCTGATAGAGGTAAAAGCCAACATCATGTTGGGCGTGCCTCTTGTCTTTGAGAAGATGTACAAAGGCATGTGGAAACAGGCGGAGAGCCGGGGCGAGGCGGAGAAGCTGCGCACGGCCATCGACCTGTCAAAGAAACTGAAGCTGTACAACAATCCGAAGCTGATGAAGAAGCTGTTTAAGGCTATCCATCAGAATTTCGGCAACAATATCACACTGTTCATCGCCGGAGGCGCAGCCATCGACCCGAAGGTCATCGAGGATTTCGAGGCGATGGGACTGCCGATGATCCAGGGCTACGGCATGAGCGAGAACGCGCCGATCATCGCGGTCAACCAGGACCGCTACAGCAAAGCGGCCTCTGTCGGCAAACCGATGCCCGGCATCCAGGTGAAGATCGAGAATCCTGATGAGGACGGCGTCGGCGAGGTGGTGACAAAGAGCGATTCCGTCATGCTGGGTTACTATGAGAACCAGGAGGCGACGGAGGAAGTGCTGCGGGACGGCTGGCTCTACACCGGCGACCTGGGCTATCTGGATGAAGAGGGCTTCCTCTATCTGACCGGACGGAAGAAGACCGTCATCGTAACAAAGGGCGGCAAGAACATCTTCCCGGAGGAAGTCGAGGCCGTTCTCCTGGAAAACGAGCTGATCGCGGAAGTCCTGGTTTACGGAGCCACAGATGAGAAAGTCGGCAACGTCATGGTCACCGCAGACATCTTCCCGAACTATCCGCTTTTGAAAGAGCAAAAGGGCGAGATGAACAGCAGCGAGATCTACCACTTCTACAAGGAAGCGGTGGATGAAGCCAATCAGAAGATGCCGCCGTACAAAGCTGTAAAGAGAATCAATATCCGTGAGAAGGAATTTGATAAGACAACGACGGGCAAGGTCAAACGCTACGGCAACATCCATGCCGGCCACGCGCCTTCTGACGACAGCGTGGAGATGGGTTACCAGCAGAAAAAGGCGCTGGAAATGAAGCGGGCCAAGGCCTTTGCCGACGAACTGGCGCAGAGCGAAGACCCCTATGTAAGATACAAGACCAGCCGGCCGATCACCGACGTCAAGCAGATGTTTGAGAGCAGCGTTGCCCTCTACGGAAACAACGTTGCATTCATGCAGAAGTTTGAGAAGGATCAGCCGTACCGGTCCATCACCTATAAAGAAGCACTGGCCGACGTCAACGGGCTGGGAACGGCGCTGATCAACCGGGGCCTGAAGGGCAAACGGATTGCCATCATCGGAGATACCTGCTATCAGTGGGAGTCCAGCTATCTGGCGGTCGTCGGCGGCGCGGGCGTCGCTGTGCCTCTGGACAAGGAACTGGGTGTAGAAGATCTGAAGGCGTTGATCAAAGAAGCGGATGTTTCCTGCGTGATCTTCAGCGGAAGATTTGAGAAGATGTTCCTGGATATGAAGGCCTCCGGCGAGACCGGACTGGAGACGCTGGTCAGCTTTAACGCCGAAGGACACGGCGAAGAGGTCCTGTCCTGGAAGGCTTTGATCGAGGAAGGAAAGAACCAGGTGGCGCAGGGAGACAGACAGTTCCTGGACGCGGAGATCGACGGAGACGCCATGGCGGTATTGCTGTATACCTCCGGCACCACCGGAAATGCCAAGGGCGTCATGCTGAGCCATTGGAATCTGGCCTTTGACCTGATGAGCGCGCCGACGATTCTCGATGTGGGTCCGGACGATATTTTCTTCTCCGTACTGCCGGTGCATCATACCTACGAGTGCACCTGCGCGTTCCTGATGCCACTGTATGAGGGCGCATCCATCGCCTACTGCCAGGGCTTGAAATACATCACCAAGAACCTGGAAGAGGTGAAGCCGACCATGCTGCTGGGCGTGCCGGTACTGATTGAATCCCTGTACAAGAGGATCTGGCAGAACGTGCGGAAGAAGGGCAAGGAAAAGACCCTGCGGAGACTGCTGGCCATCAGCAGAAGGACCAGGAAAGTCGGACTGGATATCAGCAAACCGTTTACCAAAGAGATTCTGGACGTATTCGGCGGCAGAATGCGTGTGCTGATTTCCGGCGGCGCGGCCATCGATCCGGAGAT
>CAZGED010000063.1:0-9749 GCA_964525085.1 uncultured Senimuribacter sp. | reverse complement strand
GGCAGCGGCCGTACAGGCAAAATGATGGCCATCGATCACTATGGCGTCCGTCCTGATATCGCTACCATGGCGAAATCCATGGGCGGCGGATACTTCCCGGTCGGCGCGGTGGCATGTACAGAGAAGATTGCGGAGCCGATCAGAGAGAGCGGCCATTTCTCACCGGGCTATACCTGGGCCGGAGCGCCGCTGCCGGCAGCGGTCGTCTCCAAGACCATGGATATCTTCAAGGAAGAAAACCTGGTGGAGAAAGTACAGATCGCCGGTGCGTACATGCAGAAGAAACTGCTGGAGATCCAGGAGAGACATCCGTCTATGGGGGATGTCCGCGGGATCGGTCTCATGTGGGGCATTGAATATGTACAGGATAAGGCGACAAAAGAATCTTTTGATCCTTCCGTAAAATTCGCCGCGACGGTGGCGGATCACTGTAAGGAACTGGGACTTCTCATCTGCTCCTGCGGAAACCTGGACATGGGAGAAAAAGGAGACGCCTCCTGGATCGGGCCATGTTTTGAGATTACCGCCGAGGAGATCGACGAAATGTTGGAGATCTACGAGAAGGCCGTCGATCAGACGGAGAAGGAATTGATGTAAAGGAGGAGAAAAATGGAATCGTTACAAGCATTTATGATCTTAGCTTTGTTTCTCGGAATCGGAGAAATCGTAGCGGTAAAGACCAAGGCGTATATCGGATCGACCTTCGTCATGATGGCGCTGCTTCTGATCGCGTTTTGGTGCGGACTGGATCCGGAGATCGTAACAAAATCTCAGGCCGTAGCCTTGGGTACCATCTGTATCGGTCTGCTGATGGTCAACCTTGCCACCAGTATTTCGCTGAGAGAATTTCTGAAGCAGTGGAAGACGATCATCATCGGCGTAGGCGCCGTGGTGTTCATCGCGCTGTTCTGCGGAGGAATCGGTTCTATGCTCATAGGCAAGCTGATGGCCTACTCCGGCACGCCGATTGTGGCAGGCGGCATCAACGCGTATCTGATCTTATCGGGACCGCTGCAGGAAGCGGGCAGAGATCAGGAACTGGTCTTCGCCCTCCTGATCCTCAGCATTCAGATGCTCATCGGAACGCCGCTCTGTTCCATCATTATGAAAAAGGATGCAGTCAATTTCAAAAGCACCGGCAGAATCAACGAGTATATTGCTGCCGCCAACCAATTGAAAGAGGAAGGACAGCGCAAGACGCTGATCCCGCATCTGCCGGCTTCCATGCAGAAATCGGCAGTGCTGTTGTTCAAGTGCAGCTTTGTCGCTTTTCTGGGATACTTCGTTTCCAGTTTGAGCGGCGGGAAGATCAACGGCATGATCCTCTGCATGATTTTCGGTATCATCTTCCATGCCATCGGCTTCCTGGAAGATAATATCCTGGACAAGGCAGGCGCCTCCGGCTTCCTGATGACCATGCTGATGTTCTACGTTTTCTCGAACACATCTCAGGCAACGCCGGACATGGTCATCGATCTGATCGTTCCGATGATCATCATCTTTGTGCTCGGCATTGCCGGCATCGTGGTCAATGCTTTCATCATGTCCAAAATTCTGAAGGAATCGTTCCTGATGAACATCGGCATCGGTCTGGTCGCGTTGATCGGCTTCCCTGGCATCTTCTATATCTCCAAGGAGGTATCAGAAGCTGTAGGTGAGAATGAAGAGGAAAGAAAGGCGGTGGAAGAGTACACGATGCCTCGTCTGGTCGTTGCGAATTTTGCCACGATGACGATCCCTTCCGTGGTCCTGGCTTCTATCATGCTGCCGATGATTCAGGCGGCGCTGTAAAGATGCGGGCGCTCTGATGACGCAGACGCTGTGATGACGCAGACGCTCTGATGACGCAGACGCTCTGGTTCAGGCTTTGGAATCATACGCAGAATGCGGGGTCAGGCGGTTGTGCGACTGTCAAAAAATAACTATTGCTCTTCAGCTGGCAATGTGGTATACTGATTCTTGTGGACAAGAATCAGGTCTGTTAGCTCAGCTGGGAGAGCGTCTGGGTCACAACCAGAATGTCGGCGGTTCGAGCCCGTCACAGACCACCAGTTTATGAGAAACAGGATCTGCAGAACATGCAGGTTCTGTTTTTTTTGATATGCCGTTTGCGGAAGCGAACAAAAGCTGCTCGATTCGGGGCGGGACCCTGCGATTGCAGAAATCGTTCGCCGGATGCAAAAACACGTTGTACAACGTGTTTTTTTTTGGTATAATGAGAGCAGTGGTGCTGGTCAATCCGGATCAACTCCGGCGCTGCCGCGCAAAAATAATGTAGGAGGTTTCATTGGATGAAAGGCTATACAAGCGAAACTATTAGAAACGTTGCTTTACTCGGACATGGAGGATGCGGAAAGACCACATTCCTGGAATCTGCATTACTCGCCACAGGAGTAATTAAGAAACTGGGTAAGGTTGAAGACGGAAATACCGTTTCCGACTACGATAAAATGGAAATTGAAAAAGGATATTCGATCAATACATCTGTCGTTCCTATCGAATGGAAGGGCAGCAAGATCAATTTCATAGATACACCGGGTTACTTTGACTTTGTCGGCGAAGTAAACGCTGCGCTGAGAGCCGCTGAGGCTGCTGTGATCCTGGTGGACGCGGGTGCCGGCATCCAGGTAGGCACGGAAGCCGCATGGAACACCTGCGAACGATATAAGACGCCGAGATTCATCGTGATCAACAAGAGAGATAAGGACGAGTTTGACTTCTACAAGACCTTTGACGAGCTGAAAGCCAAGTTCGGCGACACGCTGATCCCGTTCAGCTGGCCGCTGTCCGCGGAGATCGACGAAGAGCTGAAGGAAGCCATCGCCATGGCTGACGACGAGCTGATGGAAAAATACTTCAACGGCGACGATTTCTCTGACGAAGAGATCAAAAAAGGCCTGGTCAAAGGTATTTCCGAGGGCGTGATCGTTCCTGTATGCTCCTCTGCGTTCCAGCTGGGACAGGGCATCGAGGGTCTGCTGGACCTGTTGCTGACCTACGTTCCGACGCCGTTGCAGCACGGCCCATATGCCGGCTTCAACGACAACAACGAGCCGGTGGAACGAATCTCCGTAACCGACGCACCGATGTCCGCGTTTGTATTCAAGACCATCGTCGACCCGTTTGTCGGGAAGATTTCCGTCATGAAGGTGGTTACAGGAAAGATCAATTCCGGTACAGAAGTTTACAATGAAAGAGCCGGAAAGAGTGAAAAGCTGGGCAAGCTGTTCTTCCTCAGAGGAAAGGAACAGTTGGAGCTGAACTATGCAGAAGCCGGCGATATTGTTGCCGTTGCCAAACTGCAGTACACCGTTTCCGGCGATACGCTTTGCGATAAGAGCGACATCATCAGGTATCTGCCGCTGGATTATCCGTCCCCGAATTATTTCATCGCAATTGAAGCGGTGGACAAGGGCGACGAGGAAAAGATGGGAACCGGCCTGGCGAGACTGAGAGAGGAAGACCCTTCCTTCGTAGTGGAGAGAAACGCGGAAACGCATCAGACCCTCCTCGGCGGACAGGGCGATATCCAGTTAGGCATTATCCTGGCCAAGTTGAAGGACAGATTTGGCGTCAACGTCAAAGTTGTACCGCAGAAGATCGCTTACAGAGAGACCATCAAAGGAAATTCCGACGTACAGGGCAAGCATAAGAAGCAGTCTGGCGGTGCGGGACAGTACGGTGACGTACATATCAGATTTTCACCGTCAGAGCAGGAGTTCGAATTCTCCGAAGAACTGTTCGGCGGTTCCATTCCGAAGAACTACGTGCCTGCGGTTGAAAAGGGCCTGCTGGAAAGCATGCAGAAGGGTCCTCTGGCCGGATGCAAGGTAGTAAATGTTAAGGCCGTCCTCTACGATGGTTCCTACCACGATGTGGATTCCAACGAAGTATCCTTCAAGATCGCCGCTTCTCTGGCGTTCAAGAAAGGCATTGTAGAAGCGAAACCGTGCCTGCTGGAACCGATCATGCGTTTGGAGATTCGTGTACCGGATGATTACATGGGCGATGTCATGGGTGACATGAACAAGAGAAGAGGAAAGATTCTGGGCATGGAGCCGATGGCAAACGGCGGACAGAAGCTGATCGCGGTGGCGCCGCAGGCTGAGCTGTTCGATTACGCACTGGGTCTGCGTTCCATGACACAGGGCAGAGGCTCTTTTGAACTGAAATTCGAGAAATACGAAGAAGTTCCAAAACAACTGGCTGACAAGATCATCGCAGAACACCAGGCTGAACAAGAAAAATAACTTTAAATCTCTTTATTATATCAAACTCGGCGAAAGCGCAGCGAAAGCTGCGCTTTTGCCTTTGTCATACGATTCAGCGGGTCAGCCGGCTTTCCGAAAATGGGGAAGGATCTGCATCTTTATGATCTGATTGATGACCGCGCTGCTACAGTCTCCCCGATGATCATCCATGGTCAAAATAAGGTTTTTCTCAATTGTGTATCCGCTTATTTGAAAGATCTGCAGCTTCAGTACAGTATTCTCACAATAGCCTCTTTCAGACAGAAGTCCGAGATGCTCCCAAAGAATCCGCTCTCCATCGGGCAACATGATTGTAAAATCCGGATAGACACGGCGTCTAATACCCGTGCGGTGGAGGAATTCCTCTTCATAGTGGAATGGGATTTCATAGGCATACAGGGCATTCGCCAACAACTGCTCGGATTTGGATCTGACTAGGATCCCGCAGTCCGTCTCATGGACGTGGACATTTGAATCAAAGGGCGCATGGGGGTAAGGCTTATCCTGCCACTCCTTCATCCGTTGACGGCTCCAGGCGTCCAAAATATCCTGATATTGTGGGGAGGAGGCTTTTCGGATCTCGTCCATTTCTATCGGCCGAAATTTCCACTCAAGTTTTTCCAAACGCTTTAAATTTTGCTCGCACCTTCGGAAAATTTCCTTCTGTATTCTCTTTTCGGTTAGTGTCTGGATTAATGCTGGATTATCGTTGATATTGATTTGGGTGCGATACCTGCTCCCGCCTCGTTCTTCATCGATATTCCAATAATAACTGCGGCTTTTATTCCTTAGCTTTACCGCCAGGCTGCCTTTCGGCGCCGTCTTTAGAAAATTTTCCGCCACCTCCATAAGATGTTTTTCCCTGTCTTTCTCTAATACTAAATCGTCTTTAAAGTTCTTCTTTTTCATACGTTCCCTCCTGTAGCTTCCAGGTTTTGCAGAAATGACCCATATCTTCTTTTATTTTACTATTTTTCGCGCTTTTGTCAAGAATATCCTTTCATTTTTTGGCTTTCTACTATGTTGTTATAAAAATGTTAAAATATTCATCGCTACAAAGACTGTAGCATATTTTACGATTGCTGTTTCGATACTGTTTCGTCTTTTTTCCATTGGTCTGCTTTGATGAAAAGGCAGAATTGCGGAGAGATTTATCTTTTTTGCGCGTTTGCGACGACTACGGCGAGGAATTCTTATGTTTCACGGAGAGATTCAAAATTATTCTGTTTTTGCGACGCTCCACACAACAATATCAAGTAAAATGACAAAAAAGATTTCAGAGGAAGGCGATTCTCCCCTCGATTCTTACGGCAGATGTGTTTTTTTTGGCTGTTCTTAACTGTGATTTCTAGATTCTGATAAGGAGAACCAGCCGCATTTTTCCTCAAATTCGTCGCAAATCTGGAAAAAATCTTATTCTCTCCGTTTAAACCATAAAATTGACCAATAATCGTCGCAAATTCTTACTTTTTTATGATTCTCTCCGTGCAGATGGCTCTCTCGCTCCGAAATTTATGCTATGGCAAATATATTGCCATGGATACACTATCACGGATATACCGCCGCGAGCATTCTGCAAAAGCCTCAGCCCATGGCAAAGGAAAAGCCTCAGCCCATGGCGAAGATTCAGTCTCAGTCCGTGTCGAAGATCCTGTGCAGGTGCGGTTATTTCGTTAACAGGCCGCCGGGAATGTGATAATACAATTACAGACCGACGGTCGGTTTATAAAAGCCGGCGGCGGTTGTTCTGCCTAGGATCCTTTGTTCCCTGTACGGCGCTCTCTTCGGCAGCTGCGCCGGGATACCGTGGTTGATTCTCTTCGGCTCGGCGGCAGTTTCCCAGGGAGTATGTCACTCCAAAAAAGTCTTCGCGGAGCTGGAGCAGTGTCTGTGATGAAAATTTCGTGGACAAAGCCTATGGGGTTTGCTATAATATGTAAAGAACAAATGTTTTTGACGGAGGAGACTTATAATGGCAAAGAAGAGCAAAACCGTGTTTGTATGTCAGGAGTGCGGCCATGAAAGCGCCAAATGGGTGGGGCAGTGCATTTGCGGCGCGTGGAATTCCATGGTGGAAGAGAAGGTGGTGGACATGCCGGAGGCAGACACCCGCAGAAGGACCTCCGGCAGCACCCGGCCGTCAAAGCTGAAAGAGGTCGGCGCGTCGGGAGAGTATCAGAGGATCGATACGGGTATCGGTGAGCTGAACCGGGTTCTGGGAGGCGGCCTGGTGGGCGGTTCCCTGACGCTGATCTCCGGTGAGCCGGGCATCGGAAAGTCCACCATGATCATGCAGGCCGCGGCCAACCTGGCGGAGACTCTGGGCACGGTCCTCTATGTCTCCGGAGAAGAATCCGAGGAACAGATCAAAATGCGGGCGGATCGGATCTGTGGCCGGCTCAGCGACGATCTGTATGTCCTGGCCGAGACCAACATGGAGCAGATCACCGCGGCCTGCGAAAATCTGAAGCCAAAGTTTCTGGTCATCGATTCTATCCAGACCATGTACACCCAGACGCTGGATTCCGTGCCGGGGAGCGTATCTCAGGTGCGGGATATCGGCAACCAGCTGATGAAGCTGGGAAAGACGGGAAACATCCCCATTTTTATCGTGGCTCACGTGACGAAGAGCGGCGAGCTGGCCGGCCCTAAGATCGTGGAGCATCTGGTGGACTGTGTCCTTAATTTTACCGGTGAGCGAGACCACGACCTTCGTATCCTCAGAGCGTACAAGAATCGTTTCGGGACCACCAGTGAGATCGGAGCCTTCCAGATGGAAGCGGGAGGTCTGAAGGAGATCCACAACCTGTCGGGAACCTTCCTGGAAAGCACGGAAACCAGCGCAGAGGGGTCGGTGATCACCGCCGTCTACGAAGGCAGTAGACCGGTGCTCTTTGAGATACAGGCGCTGACCGCGCCGGCCAATGTGGGATTTGCCCGCCGTACCTCCGTAGGGGTGGACTACCAGAGGCTGAACATGATTCTGGCGGTGCTGGAAAAAAAGATCGGTATGGCTATGATCAACCAGGACGTCTATGTCAACGTGGTAGGCGGTATGCGTCCTGACAGCACATCCATAGACCTGGCCGTGGCTCTGGCGGTGTATTCCTCCATCCGCAGCGTCGTATGCCCGAAACGGACCATCGCCATCGGCGAGGTGGGGCTGACCGGAGAGCTTCGCTCTGTGCAGAACGCGGAAAAGATCGTCATGGAGGCGGCACGCATGGGCTATGAACAGGTAATCCTGCCAAAAAAGAACGCAGCCCGCATCGACCCGAAGTCGGTAGGCGGCGCCTGCCGCATCATCGGAGTAAAGAACCTTTCCGATGCCATAGAGGCGTATCGGGGAGAGTGAAGACGCTTATATCGCCGCCGGGACCGCAAGGTTGCACCCGGCTTTGTCGGCCGCGGGAACCACAGGGTTCTAACCGGCGTTGTCAGCCGCAGGCCGGAGCAGCGTTCCCACCACATACCTCCGGTAGAGGATCGCAGCGGCCAGCGCGGTGACGGACTCTGCAACCCAGAAGGCATGCCATACGCCAACGGGGCCGAAGCAGCGGCTGAGAAGGTAAGCTGCCGGCAGGATGATGACGATATAGCGCATCAGAGAGATGATCATGGAATGGATCCCTTTGCCCAGACCTTCCAGAGTCCCGCTGACGATGACGGAAACCGAGGAAACGACGAACCCGAAGCTGATGATGCGCAGCGCACTTTGTCCGGCCCGGATCGTAGCGGGCTGATCGGTAAAGAGGCCGGTCAGAGAACCGGCGAAGCATAGGCAGATGACCATGCCCAGTCCCATGACGATGGCCGCCAGCGTCAAAGCGGTGCGGAAGACCTGGCGGATACGGGGATATTCTTTGGCCCCATAGTTGTAGCCGACAATGGGGCGGATGCCCTGCACGATGCCGTTGGCCGTCAGATAAATGAAGGTCTGCAGCTTGTAGTAGACGCCCAGAATGAAGACGTACATCGGCGAGAATGCGGCCAGTATGCCGTTGAGACAGGTGATAAGCAAAGACGGCAGGGCCATGTTCAGCGTCGCCGGAATCCCTACCAGGTAGAGCTGTTTGCACAGATCCCGATCCAAGATACCCCTGTGGAACCGAAGCCGCAGAGGCAGCGGTTTGGCAACATAGACGACGAGATAGATGACAAGGTTGAGCGCCTGACCGATGACGGTGGCCCAGGCTGCGCCGCGGATGCCCATGGCAGGGAACGGACCGATGCCGAAGATCATGATCGGGTCCAGAATGATGTTGGCGATGGAACCGCAGAGCATGCTGATCATGGATACCGTCATCTTGCCCTCCGCCTGAAAGATTTTTTCAAAGGCGACCGCCGTCGTGACAACGGTGGAGAAGGAAAAGACGATATAGGAATAGTGCAGGCCATACTGCAGAATGTTTTGATCCTGGGTGAAAAGACGCAGAAAAACGGGCGCGACAAGGATGCAGAAGGCAGTCAACAGGATGCCGTGGATCAGGCTGCAGATCAAGCCCGCAGAAGCCGCGTCGTTGGCCTTACCGCCGTCCTGCGCACCGAGAAAATAGGCGGCAGTCGCATTGATGCCGATACCGAAGCCTACGCTCACAGACGTGACCAGAAGTTGCAGGGGATAGATCAGAGAAATAGCGGTCATGGCATCTTCGCTGATCTTTGCCACGAAGTAGCTGTCGATAATATTGTACAGAGAGTTGGTCAGCATGGACAGAACCATGGGCAGCGACATGGATAATACCAGCGGCAGTACCGGCTTGTCTTTCATAAACGTTTGATTCATGAATCATTTCTCCTTTTTCAAAATATGTCAGCGACGGAACGGGCGGCGGAGCGAACAAAGTGAGCGCAGGAGCATGGGAAACACACGTTGAAATTCGGTCATATGGAAAAAAACGATGCTCCCCCGCAATTACAAAAAAGTCACATAACCAAAGGGCTATGTGACGAAAAATAAGCCGTCTCTTGCTGCATCCGCTCTGCGTTTGTGCTGCTTAAAATAGCTCAGAAAAAATTCACATGGGTTTTATGAGATAACTATAGCACGAGGGGCAGGGCGTGTCAAGGGATAAGCGATAAGCGCGCAGGGCCTACGCATGAAATTTAAGTCCATTTTCTCTGCTAATTCCCGCAGTTAAATAAATCCGCAGAATGCGGATTCTCACGCAATTGAGCGGATTGATGGATCCGCCTTGAGGAACACGCCGCGGGATTTTTCTGTGCAGACCCGAATAAAAAACGGAGCCTGCGGATGAAATAGCAGGAATGAGTCAGTGTTCACACCATATCATCTGAGATACCATGTTCTGCCGTGTTTTGCTGCGCTCTGCCGTATTCTGCCGTGTTCCACCGTGCTCCACCGTATTCTGCCGCGTCCCACCGAGCTCCGCGGCGAGATCGGAAACAAAAAATTGATTTGCGACGTTTTTTACTAAATTTGCCCCATCTCACGGAGAGATCACAGTGTTTTTTCTCCGCTGCGACGCATTTTGCCAT
>CAZGED010000062.1:5398-9760 GCA_964525085.1 uncultured Senimuribacter sp. | reverse complement strand
CCTGAGATTCCGTGAGAACATTTGTCTGGGAGCATCTGCAGTAGGCTATCGCACTGAATCTATGCATGGCGCAGGGTCTCCACAGGCACAGCGGATCATGATCGCGAGACAGGGCAATATCCAGGGCAAAAAAGAGCTGGCAAAACAGATCGCCGGCATCAAAGGGTAGGAAACAGGAAATAATTTTTCCTGTCGACGGCTTTTGACAGGTTTCTGGCTCCCTTTTAGCTATACTGTTAAGTACCAGCTAGAGGGGAGTTTTTCATTTGGTTATTTACGGTGAATACCTTTTCCTGGAAAATTTTTTGACAGGCCTGATCATAACGTATTTTACGGGCAGGATCGCGGGCGCTGCGGCGGGGCGACTCCGACTGCTGCTTTGCGGACTGCTGTGCGGCGCTTTTTCCTTCACCATGTTTGCCGCTCTGCCGGGGGCAGTTACTGCCGCCTCCAAGCTGCTCTTTGCCTTTGCCGCCGCCGCGGTGGCCTTTGGGTGGCAGGGCCTGCGGCGAACGGCGTTTCTGGCGGCGGTTTTCCTGATCGTAACGGTGTTTTACGGCGGAACTGCCGTGGCATTATTATCCTTCTTTGGCTGGCAGGGCGTTGCCGGCAGCTCTGGGGTTTACCTGCGGGGAGCTACCTACCTGACGGTCAGCGCGGCGGCCATCTGCGCCCTGCTGTTTTTGCGGCTGACTGTGGAACTGATCCGCACCAGACGGCAGGCGGATCGGACTTTGATGGAGGTTTCCGTTTCCATGGGCGGACAGCGTTGGCAGCTGACCGGGTTCATCGATTCGGGAAACCTGCTGCGGGAGCCTTTATCGGGGAAACCGGTAGCCCTGGTCGGAAAGGCTTTGATGGAAGAAATGCTGGCAGGGCTTTCCGACGCGGACGTCCGGTATGCCGCGGTGCCGTACCGGGCAGTGGGTACGGAGCGGGGACTGTTGGACGGATGGAGGGCCGATTCCATAGCCTTTGAGGGTGGACAGGTGAAACGGCCTGTGCTGGCTGTCTGGGGAGACGGCCGGTTTTTGCCGGGAGAGAAGGGCGGACAGATCCTGCTGCCGGCAGAGATGTTAGAAAGGGGGATCTATGCTGAAGCTGAATGATTTCAAGGATTTTGTAATAGAGGCTTTTGGAACGGCCGGGAAGAGCGTGTTCTATATCGGAGGCAGCGACATATTGCCTCCGCCGCTTTCCAGAGAGGAGGAGCGGGAGATGCTGGAGGCCTATGCGGCGGGGAGTCAGGAGGCCAGGGCGGTGCTCATCGAGCACAACCTGCGGCTGGTGGTCTACATCGCCAAGAAATTTGAAAACGCCGGGGTCAACGTGGAGGATCTGATCTCCATTGGGACTATAGGTCTGATCAAAGCGGTCAATACTTTTAAATTGGAGAAGAACATCAAGTTGGCCACTTACGCATCCAGATGCATTGAGAACGAGATCCTGATGTATCTTCGCAGAGATGTGAAGCGGAAGAACGAGGTCTCTTTAGATGAGCCTTTGAACGTGGACTGGGACGGCAACGAGCTGCTGCTGTCGGATATTCTGGGGACGGAAAACGATGTGGTCAGTACGCATCTGGAGGAGGAGGTCAACCGGAAGCTGCTGTACACGGCGCTGGGAAAGCTTTCGCTCCGGGAAAAACAGATCATGGATATGCGCTTTGGTCTGAAAAATGGGAAGGAGATGACCCAAAAGGAAGTGGCGGACGTCATGGGGATCTCTCAAAGCTACATATCTCGTCTGGAGAAAAAGATCATCGAACGCCTGCAGCGGGAGGTCCGGAAGCTGGGATAATTTGTTTCGCATGTTTTATGCCTGTAAGCACACTCTATACATATGAAATTATATAGAACAGGCTGGTGTGAAGTATGGCGAACAAAGTAGAAATCTGCGGTGTCAATACCGCAAAGCTTCCGGTTTATAAGGACTATGAAATGCAGGAAATGCTCCTTGCGATCAAAGCGGGGGATATGGAAGTCAGGGACAAATTTATTACGGGAAATCTGAGGCTGGTTTTGAGTGTGATCCAGAGATTCACAGGACGGGGCGAGAACCCGGACGACCTGTTCCAGGTGGGATGTATCGGATTGATCAAGGCTCTCGACAATTTTGACCTGAGCCACGAGGTGAAGTTTTCCACCTATGCGGTTCCCATGATTATCGGTGAGGTGAGGCGGTATCTGCGGGACAACAACAGCATCAGGGTGTCCCGGTCCCTTCGGGACATCGCTTACAAGGCCTTGCAAGCCAGGGAGCGGCTTTCCGGCGAATTGTCCCGGGAGCCTTCGATCACGGAAATCGCAGAGGATATCGAGGTGGCCAGAGAAGATGTGGTGCTGGCCCTCGACTCCATACAAGAGCCGGTATCCCTGTTTGAGCCTCTGTTTCACGACGACGGCGACGCGGTCTATGTCATGGACCAGGTGCAGGATACGAAGAATACCGACGAACGATGGATCGAGAATCTCTCCCTGTCCGAGGCCATGAACAAATTGGCCCCGAGAGAGAAACACATCCTGCAGATGCGTTTTTTCGAGGGAAAGACACAGATGGAGGTGGCGGAAGAGATATCCATCAGCCAGGCCCAGGTGTCCCGACTCGAAAAAAATGCGCTGAAATACATGCGGAAGTATATTTGAGACCTAACCCGATTCTTCTGAAGCGGAGCGAAAGAAGAATCGCTGGTAGGTCCAATGTCAGGGTTTCCCAAGAAGCCGAGGCGGAGCCGCGGGCTGATTGGCAGAAACCTACGGCTTGATGAAGCCCTAGCCCTTCGATTGGCGAGCGGAGCGAAGACAGAGAAGAGGCAGGTCTCATGGGACGATGGCCCAATCTTCGATTGGCAGCCATCGACCACAGACAACCCGATGGTTCCGAAGCGGAGCGGACTGTTCACGCAGTGCCTCCGCTTTTTTTGGTGCGTCCCCCATACTGCGGCGGGTTTGCGTTTTTCATGTTGCGGCGAGTTGAGGAAAACCCCTTGACTTCTCTCTCTTTTGCGCGTACAATCTATATAGTTTGAATTAAAACTATATTTTCAGAGAGAGACGAGAAAAAGGAGGCATCATATGCTGGAAAAAGAACTGCATTATTTGCTGCTCAGGGCGTTCCATCACAGCAACCGGCTTTTGCAGCAGCAGATCGCCAAAGAAACGGGTTTGTACCCGGGGCAGCCTAAGATACTGGAATATCTGCAGGAACACGACGGGTGTATTGCCCGGGACATCTGCGATGGCTGCGTTTTGGATAAATCCACCATGACCAGCCTGCTCGCAAGGATGGAAAAGCAGGAACTTATCAGAAAAGAAGAGCGTGATGATGACCGGCGGGCGGTCCGCATCTATATGACAGAAGAGGGGCGCGAGAAACTGAAGAGGATCAAACCAATCTGCTTCGAGACAGATGAGACTGCACTGCGGGGTATCCCACAGGAGGAGAGAGAGGCATTCCTGCGGACCTTAAAACAGATTACGGCCAATCTGGAAGGGAGCAGCCTATGAAAAACCGGAAAAATACAGGGCTCCGATATCTTTGGTTTGCCATCGGCGTGTCCATCAATTCGTTCGGCATCGTGTTCATTACAAAAGGCGCGCTGGGCACTTCGCCTATTTCCAGCGTACCGTATGTGATCAGTCTGCAGTTTCCGGCATGCAGCTTTGGCGTGGCTACCTTCGTCCTGAATATGCTCTTCCTGCTGGGACAGATCATCCTGCTGCGGCGGGAATTCCGGCCTGTCCAGTTCCTGCAGATCGCAGCCAATCTCCTGTTCAGCGGTCTGATTGACGTCAGCATGATGCTTTTGTCCTTTGTTCAGCCGGAGGCGGTTCTCGCCAGACTGGGATGCCTGCTGGCGGGCTGCATGATTTTGGCTGTCGGCGTCAGCATAGAAGTTGCACCGGCTGTAATCGTTGTGCCGGGGGAGGGAATCGTCAGAGCCATCGCCCAGACGACAAAGATCCGATTCGGAACGGTAAAGATCTGCTTCGATGTTTCTTTGATGGTTCTGGCGACGGTACTGTCTTTTGTGTTCTTTGGCCGGCTCAACGGCCTTGGCGCCGGAACCATCATTTCCGCTTTTGCCGTGGGGAAATTCGTCAACATCGTCAATCAACGGCTGCCGCTGATCGGAAAGATCAAAGAGCTTGCCGCAGAGCAGGAACACCCTGTCGAATAGGCTCTGCGGCCGTTTTCGTCGTGATCAAAACGTGGGAAATGACCGCAAATGCGTTTTTTTGTGGTGTTGCGGCCGTTTTCGTCGTGATCAAAACGTGGAAAATGACCGCAAATGCGTTTTTTTGTGGTGTTGCGGCCGTTTTCGTCGTGATCAAAACGTGGGAAATGACCGCAAATGCGTTT
>CAZGED010000062.1:0-5298 GCA_964525085.1 uncultured Senimuribacter sp. | reverse complement strand
TGGGAAACGGCCGCAAATGCGTTTTTTGTGGAGTTGCGGCCGTTTTCGTCGTGATCAAAACGTGGAAAATGACCGCAAATGCGTTTTTTGTGGTGTTGCGGCCGTTTTCGTCGTGATTAAAACGTGGAAAATGACCGCAAATGCGTTTTTTTGTGGTGTTGCGGCCGTTTTCAACATCATCAGAACTGAAAATCTGGCCGCAGTCTGCCAAAATGGCGGTGTTGCGGCCGTTTCAGCCCTTCAACGGCCCAGTTTGTCCTGCCGCAACAGCCCAAGGACCTGCAAACCTGTGCTTTTTTCTTGAGTTTTCCCGCCGGATGACGTATACTAAATGAAGGAAACAGATGGAAGGAGAGAATCATGCTGAAGAACAAAACCGTTCTCCTGGGTGTCAGCGGCGGTATCGCGGCCTACAAGGCCGCATCCCTTGCCAGCCGCCTGGTGAAAGAAGGCACGGAAGTTCATGTCATTATGACGGAACACGCCTGCAACTTCATCAATCCGATCACCTTCGAGACGTTGACAGGAAATCAATGCATCGTAGATACTTTCAACCGGAACTTCCGGCACAACGTGGAACACGTGGCCCTGGCGAAGAAGGCGGACGTCTTTCTGGTGGCACCTGCCACTGCCAACGTCATGGCAAAGCTGGCCCACGGCTTGGCTGACGATATGCTGACCACCACCTTTCTGGCTGCCAGGTGTCCCAAGCTGGTGGCACCGGCCATGAATACGGCCATGTACGAGAATCCGATTACCCAGGACAACATGCGGCGGCTTGAAAGCTACGGCATCCAGGTCATCGCGCCTGCGGCCGGGTGGCTGGCCTGCGGCGATACCGGCAGCGGCAAGATGCCGGAACCGGAAGTTCTCTTTCATTATATAGAGCGGGCTGTGGCTCGTACGAAAGACATGGCCGGAAAACGGGTCTTGGTCACGGCCGGGGCAACCCGCGAATCCATGGATCCCGTCCGGTTCATCACCAATCACTCCAGCGGCAAAATGGGTTTTGCCATTGCCAAAGAGTGCATGCTCCGCGGCGCCGACGTAACCCTGGTCAAGGCGGCAGCAACAACAGAACCGCCGATGTTCGTACACATCGTGGAGGTGGAGAGCGCGGCGGATATGTTCGAAGCCGTGACCACACGAGCCCCGGAGCAGGACATCATCATCAAAGCGGCGGCGGTTAGCGATTACACGCCGGCAGAAGTCAGCAATCAAAAGGTAAAGAAAAAGGATGGCGATCTGTCCATCGCCATGAGGCGAACCCGGGACATCCTCAAATATCTGGGAGAGCATAAGGGAGAAGGACAGTTCCTGTGCGGCTTCTCCATGGAAACCGAGAACATGCTGGAAAACTCCCGGGCAAAGCTGGTCCGGAAGAACGCTGATATGATCGTGGCGAACAATCTGAAGGACGCAGGAGCCGGCTTCGGTACCGACACCAATCTCGTCACCCTGATCACGCAGGAGGACGCAGAGCAGCTGGAATTGATGAGCAAGGAAGAAGTGGCGAAAGCCGTTGTGGACAAGATCCTGGAGATGATGGCGTAATGAAAAGCGAAACGTACAGCGCGGGCCTGATGTCGCAGTCTTTCTGGTTTCTTGAGTTTAAGAAGGCAGTCAGTCTCAGGCAGGCAGGTATGGGATATGATGATATAAAGAAAAAATGCGTAGAGGAGAACCTGTTTGGCGCGGCAAAGGAGTACCGGGCATTGCGAATGGCGGGGTACATTGTAAATCGAGTAAAGCGGATGGACGACGAATTGGTTGACCTGTTTGCGAATTCCAATGTGGCAACGCAGAAGCTGATTAATCTGATTGCGATTTTGCGCGGTGACAGACTGTTCTTTGAATTTATCTACGAAGTGTATCGCGAGAAAGTGATTCTCGGCGCGGAAACGCTGGAAGAATCCGATGTGAATGTGTTCTTTTCCGAAAAGGAACGGCAAAGCGAACTCGTCAGCGGGTGGAAGGACAGCACCAAGAAACATTTGCGGTCCAATTATATGAATTTTATGACGGAAGCAAATCTTTTGACTGTCATAAACGGCAGAAGACATATCACGCCGCCGATGATGGATCCTGCACTGGAACAGCATCTCCATCAAAAGGGTGAAGATGCGGTCATCAAAGCGTTGACGGGGGTGAATTGAAATGGCTTCCTTGGAAGAGAGACTGGACAAGGCGGAACAGCTGATCCAGAGACCGTCTTTTCGGCAGAACAAAGGCCTCGGCAATGAAGTCGGCTACTATATCTTTGATTATCCGGCAGAAGAAGAACTCCTGGTCAGAGATCGCATTGCGCGTATGAAAGAGAAGAACGAGGCTTCAGCAGATGAATACAGGATCGTCGTCTATGATCTTTATGAACTTATGATCGGTATTTTGAAAGAGAAAGGGTATCTGGAGAAGTGCTGCGATTTTGAAAAGAAGAAGGGCTTTGAACGGATCACGAAGGCCGTGGGCAACACCCTGCGGATTACGGCAAAGGACAGCCTGATCGTGAATCATATTAAAGAGCATACGCCGGAAAAGGCGATCGTGTTTTTAACTGGTATCGGAAAGTGTTATCCCATTCTGCGGTCCCACACGATTTTGAACAACCTCCATCAGGTCATCGACCATGTACCTGTGGTGATGTTTTATCCGGGAAAGTACAGTGGACAGGATCTGCAGCTTTTTGGAGAGATCAAAGATGATAACTATTACAGAGCGTTTAAACTGGTAGAGTAGGAGAACGGTATGAAGATTGAGCAAATGTTCGAGAAACAGATCAGTCGTGATATGAAAGGCGTGATCAAGGTTGGCCAGGATGATGACCAAAATATCCGCCAGGAGTTGGAAGAGTACGTCGTGACCCGAGAGCTGCAGAAACACTTTCGAGACTTTTTCGAAAGCTATAAACAGGGGATCACAGGATATACGGACAAAATGGGCGTATGGATTTCCGGCTTCTTCGGAAGCGGTAAATCCCACTTCCTGAAGATTCTCTCCTATCTTTTAGAGAACAGAGAAGTGGACGGCAAGTCGGCCATCGAATACTTTGAAGAAGACAACAAGATCAAAGACCCCCTGGTGCTGGCGAATATGAAGCTGGCGTCTTCCGTAAATACAGATGTGGTCTTATTCAATATAGATTCCAAGGGAGAGCAAAACGGAAAACAGGATAAGGATGCCATCGTATCGGTATTCCTGAAAGTCTTTAATGAGATGCAGGGCTTCTGCGGGTCGATGCCGTTTCTGGCCGATCTGGAGAGAAAACTGTCCGAGGACGGCCGCTACGAAGAATTCAAGGAGCGGTTTGCAGAGAGCTTCGGCTCACCGTGGAAAGAGGCCAGAAACGACTTTGACTTCATCCAGGATGATGTCATTGAAGTGCTGGCGGACATGGACTTTATGAGCGAAGAAGCAGGCCGAAACTGGTGCGAACGGGCGGCAACAGAATATACCATCAGCATCGAGCGGTTTGCCGAGCTGGTCAGAAAATATATTGACCGGAAAGGAAACGACCATCACGTGGTCTTCCTGGTGGATGAAATCGGTCAGTACATCGGCGACGATTCCAAGCTGATGTTAAATTTGCAGACGGTTACGGAGGACCTGGGAACTGCCTGCAAGGGGAAGGCCTGGATTGTGGTGACCAGCCAGCAGGATATCGATTCCATTACGAAGACGAAGGGCAATGACTTTTCGAAGATTCAGGGCCGTTTTGATACCCGGCTTTCTCTGTCCTCCGCCAACGTAGATGAGGTGATCCGGGAGAGAATCCTGAAGAAGACAGCAGTGGCGGAGCAGGCTCTGACGCTGTACTACGATGAAAAAGAAACCATC
The DNA here is from genome assembly GCA_964525085.1 of uncultured Senimuribacter sp. Classification (GTDB taxonomy): domain Bacteria; phylum Bacillota; class Clostridia; order Peptostreptococcales; family Anaerovoracaceae; genus Senimuribacter. The sequence continues at coordinate 1,464 of CAZGED010000062.1, read as the reverse complement.
CTTAAGAATTTGATCCTGTTCAACGACGGCGTGGAGAAGAAGCTTTATGCTGACCGGCGGAATTTTTCGTCCGTGTATCCCTTCGTTCCGTACCAGTTCAATCTGCTGGGCAGCGTTCTGACCTCCATTCGAACTCACGGCGCGTCGGGCAAGCATTTGGCGGAAGGAGAACGTTCTATGCTGGCCCTTTTTAAGGAGTCGGCCATGGCTGTAAAGGATCAGGAGATCGGCGCGATTGTGCCGTTCCACCTGTTTTATGATGCGCTGGAGCAGTTCCTGGATCATTCCCACAAAGGTGTGATCCTGCGTGCGCTGGACAATGATATCCTGAATCCTGATCACGAAGCATCCTGCTTTGATGTCGATGTATTGAAAACCCTGTTCATGATAAAATATGTGAAGGAGATCAAGTCGAATGCTGAGAATTTGACCAGCTTGATGGTATCTGATGTAGACGAAGACCGGATGACCCTGCGGCAAAAGGTAGAGGATGCCCTGAAGCGTCTCACCCGTCAGACGCTGGTCCAGAAGAACGGCGATTTATATATTTTCCTGACCGATGAAGAACAGGAAATCAACCGGGCCATCGAGTCACAGCAGGTGGATCCGGCTGAGGTAACAATCAAAGTCTCTGAACTGATCTTTGATGACCTGTTCGCGGAGAAAAAGTACCGCTATCCGGCCTTCAGCGGAAGGTATGCCTTTGGATTCCATCAGGTTGTCGACGAGAAGCCGTATAGAACCGGGCAGAATTACGATCTGACGCTGAAGATTTTGACGCCAAACAGTGATGAACTGGGAGATGAAACCACCATGCGGATGATTTCCGCGCAGAGCAGATGCGTTTTGGTGGTGCTGCCTGACGACAGGGCTTTCCTGGATGAGATACGGTCATCCCTCCAAATTGAAAAGTTCCTCCGCTACGATGCGTCCAGCGGTATCACCCGGTTTGAGGAAATCAAAGATTCCAAGAAAAAAGAACGCAATGAGCATAACCGTTCAGCACGCTTGTTCCTGGCAGAATCACTAAAGGAGGCCGTGATTTACGTCAACGGAGATAGAGTGCAGTCTTCATCAAAAGAACCCGCCTCGCGAATCAACGACGCTTTGGGGCATCTGGCAGCCTCGGTATATCACAAGCTGCCGTATATCGATACAGCTATGGGCGAGATGGATATTAAGAAGCTGCTGCAAAGCGATGACAGACAGCTGACGCTTGCAGGAACGGATTCGACACCTAACAAGTTGGCGCTGCACGATGTCAACGATTACATTCAGACCAACACCTCACGGCACCTCAAGACTTCGATGAAGTCTCTGCTGGACCGTTTCACAAAAGCACCCTATGGCTTTATAGAGGCAGACGTCCAGTGGCTGGCAGCAAAGTTGTTCCGGGACGGAGAGATCGCGTTCTTCGTGAACAGCGAACCGGTGACGCTTCTGTCTAAGAGCGCTGACGAAATT
>CAZGED010000061.1:0-9951 GCA_964525085.1 uncultured Senimuribacter sp. | reverse complement strand
CTCTCTATAATTGAAAAGAGCCGGCTTTCCCCCTGCGATGAGGATTGATGAGGATTACAGCTCATCCTGGGGGCAAAGCGGCTCCTTTTTGTGTTATTTTCAAGCTTTAGCCTGCAGGCTTTTGACTCACAGTCTATTGTCTCTGCCCATCGTCGCCTCTCCAGGCTTCAGTACCCACTGCGTTCAGGCCGTCCTCATCTGTTTCCTCATGGCCGCCGGAAACCAGCAGGAAATCGATCTGCCGCTCTTCCGCGCTGGCTGCCAGTACCAGGACGCTGACCCGGTCTCCCAGGGCGTAGATCTTCCGGCTCCGCCTTCCGATGACTCTGTATTTGCCCTCTTCGTAATCATAGAAATCGTCCTTCAGGCTGTCCAGCCTTACCATACCTTCCACAGTATTGGACAGTTGCACATAGAAACCAAAGCCGGTGACGCCGCTGATCACGCCGTCGAAGACCTCTCCGATGTGGCTTTCCATATACTGCGCCTTTTTCATCTTGACCACTTCCCGTTCCATCTCCTGGGCCTTTCGCTCTGTCACAGAGGCTGTCTGGGCAGCGTTCAAAACATCGCCGCGGAACTTCTTCAGCAGTTTCTCGTCGGCGGCGCCTGTCAGCCAGGCTTTGATGATGCGGTGTATCATCAAATCGGGATACCTGCGGATCGGCGAAGTGAAGTGGCAGTAAAAGCGGAAGGATAAGCCAAAATGTCCTTCGCAGTCTGTACTGTAAAACGCTTTCTTCATGGAACGCAGCATGACAGAACTGACGATATTCTCATAGGGCTGCCCTTCCAGCCGGCTCAGAATCTCCGAAAGAGCCTTCGGGTGAATGTTGTCCGGGTTGCCCGGCAGTTTGATGCCGAAGCCTGCTAAAAAGGCTTTGAGAGCCCCTATTTTCTCCGTATCCGGCTTTTCGTGGACGCGGTAGACAAATGGGTACTGCATCCAATAAAACTGCTCCGCCACGGTCTGGTTGGCCACCAGCATGAATTCCTCAATCATTCTGTTGGCGGTTCTCCGTTGCTGGACGCCGATCTCCAGCGGCACCTCGTTCTCATCCAGCAGAATCTCTGCCTCGTCAAAGTCGAAATCCAGACTGCCCTTTTCTTTTCGCTTCTGCCGCAGGATCTCTGCCAGCGCCTGCATCAGTTTAAGGTCATCATACAGAAACGCGTATTTTTCAATCAAAGCCGGATCTCCGTTTTCCAGCATGTCCGACACGTCGTCGTAGACCAGACGGGCTTTGGAATCGATCACGCTCTCAAAGATCTCATGGCCGACCACGTTTCCCTTGGGATCGATCTCCATCTGACAGCTCAGGGTCAGCCGCTCCGCCTTGGGATGGAGACTGCAGATGCCGTTGGACAGGGCCTTCGGCAGCATGGGCACCACACGGCTCAGCAGATAGACGCTGTTGCCCCGCTTCAGGGCCTCTTTGTCCAGAGGACCGTCCGCCTTGACATAATGGCTCACGTCAGCGATATGAACCCCTAAAAGATAATTCCCGCTGGGCAGCATTTCGATGGAGACGGCATCGTCCAGGTCCTTCGCTGAAGCGCCGTCGATGGTAAAGATGTTCTTTGCCCGAAGATCCCGCCGCCGGATGATATCGTCCACGGTGATGGGCTCCTTTGATCTGGCTTTGGCCTCGGCGTTGACTCTGCTGGGAAAGGTTTCGCAGAGCCCGCCTGACCGGATCAGGGCTTTAATCTCTCCTCCCGGCTCGCCGTAACGGGATATGATCTCCGTGATCTTCCCCGCCGCGCTGACGTTCTTTTCAGGATACCGGGTGATCTTGACCACCACCTTATCCCCGCTCTGGGCGCCGCGGAAATCGGACCTTCTGACAAAAACGTCATCGTTGTTCCGCTTATCGTCGGCCACTACGAAGCCGAACTTCTTATTTCTCTGAAAGGTGCCGACCACCTCTGTCTGGGCGCGGACCAATACTTTGTCGACAACGCCTTCTCGGTTCCTCTCCCACAGGTATTCCGGCAGCAGGTCCGCCTGGACCGTATCGCCGTGCATGGCCCCTGCCATATTGCCCCGCCGGATGAAGATATCTCTGCCTTCCTCCTGCCTGACAAAGCCGAAGCCTGCCTTGTTCTTCTCCAGCACGCCGACAAAAGGCCCCTTGGGCGCGCTGGCCGTATCCGCCGCGTATCTTCTGCGGCCTCTGTATCCATTTTTCCCAGTTGTTTGTCTTCTCATCATATCTATATTGTAAACGAAAAGGGGAAAAAATACTACAGGAATTTAGCCGGAAACTCCTGCTCTCTGCGCTCGCGCTGAAGGGCGTTTCCGCCTTTCACAAAACCAGGTCTGCCCCAACAAAGAAAACGCAGAGTTTCCCCTGCGTTTGTTCGTGCCGCCTTCGCATTTGAGACGGCTTCTGAAATAAGTTGGATTACTGGTTACTGTGCGGCTCTGGTGCCGTTGTCAGCGGTATTCTTGCTGACATCGCCGTTATCGCCTGCATTCTGGTCGTCATTGTGGTCGCCGTCGAGGGCGTCTTCCGCATCATCTGCCGCATCATCTACGCCGTCCTTGACATCGTCACCCAGGTCCTCGGCGTCATCCTTCAGATCCTCGGCTCCGTCACCCGCGTCCTGCTCCACATTGTTCTGCTGATCGTCCGGAATTGCGTCGTTATCATCGTCCTTGCTGCCACAGCTGCTGAACGAGAGAACTGTCACCAGTAATAACGCCATTAGAAAAAATCTGGTCTTTTTCATACAGAAGCTCCTTTCTTTTTTCTGTATCTATTGTCTGCCGCCGGGCTGAAAATATGAAAGGAATTTTCTGGTTTTCAAAGAGATCTTTTGTGGTATACTAAAACTGTTGTAAAGGAGATATAACTTATGAGCGCATACTATACACACCTGGAAATCTCGCCGGGCCTGTACCAGATCTGGGAACCGTCCGGCGTCGGCTGTACCCTGATCACGGGCGCCCAGCGGGCCCTTTTGATCGATACAGGCTATGGATTTGACGATCTGTCAGGCTATGTAAAAGCTTTGACCGATCTGCCGCTGACCCTGATCAATACCCACGGCCACCTGGACCACGCCGGCGGCAACTGGCAATTCCGTCAGGCGGCATGGCTCCACCCCTACGAGCGGCTGGTCTACGATATCTATCAGAAAGACAAGGTGACCCATGTGCCTTATATCGAAAAGAAATACCGTCTGGGCAAGATCAGCGATCCCTTCCCGCCGGACTTTGACAGGGCGTCCTACATGGAGAACAAAGCGGTCCCTTTCCGGGACGTATCGGATCATCAGGTCTTTGATCTCGGCGGCAGGCAGGTTGCGGTCAGCTTCCTTCCCGGACACACGAAAGGCTCTCTCACCCTCTTTGACCATGCCACCGGCACTCTGATCACGGGAGACAACGTAGGCCCCAGCCTATGGATCATGTTTGAACAAAGCGCACCGCTTTCGGAATTCGCGCAGCGTCTCGCACAGATTCAGTCCACCTATCCCATCAGGCAGGTGCTGGCGTCCCACAGCCCCACGCCTTATCCGCCGTCGATCATCGGCCATGTGCTCCACGCTGTCACCGTCTGCAGGCCGGAGACCAGCAGGATCTTCGTCCACCCGCGCCACGGGTACAAGGCCCTTCATCACAAGGAGCCGGTTGCGGACATTCCCGGCCTGAAGACCATCCATGTGGTATATCCGATAAAAGAACCGACAACATAAACAGGCTCAAAAAAAAGAAAGGGACCGCAACGAATATACCGTTACGGTCTTGATGAAAAAGTGTTTACGCTTCGTAATTTTCTCCTTCTGCTGCCGCATCTTCTACATCTGTAGCTTCTTTGATGCTCAGGCTGATTCTCTTTCTCTCTTTGTCGATGTCGAGGATCTTGGCGTTGACAACCTGTCCGATGGACAACTCGTCAGCGATATTGCCCACTCTCTTGTGAGCCACCTCGGAGATGTGTACCAGACCGTCAAGACCCGGCTCCAGCTCTACAAAAGCGCCGTATTCCTTGATCTGTACAACCTTGCCGGATACGATCTCGCCAACGTGATAGTTCACGTCGATGACGGACCACGGTTCCGGTGTGGTCTGCTTCAGACCCAGGGAAATCTTGCCCTTCTCCTCGTTCATGGACAGAATCTTAACCTTAACCCTGTCGCCGATCTGCAGAACTTCCTGCGGGTGCTTCAGCTTGCCCCAGGAGATCTCTGAGATATGTAACAGGCCGTCGATGCCGCCGAGATCGATGAACGCGCCGTAGTCCGTGAACCGCATCACCGTTCCTTCCACGATATCGTCCACGTGCAGGCTTTCCCAAACAGCCGCGATTCTCTTCTGTCTCTCTTCGTTGAGAACCGCTTTGCGTGAGAACACTGCTCTGTTTCTCTTCTGGTCAACTCTTGAAACCTTGACATCCATGGTCTGTCCCAAAAATTCATCTGCGTTTTCAACGAATTTGTCGGAAAGCTGGGAGAGAGGGATGAAGCCGGTGACTTCTTTGTACGCGGCAATCACACCGCCGTTGACCTGTCTGACAACTTTGACATTGATGATTGATTTATTCTCAAGAGCTTCAGTGATTTCGTTCCAATGCTCATTAATTTCAAGCTTTTTCTTCGAAAGCAAGATCCCACCGTCGCCGTCATCTGTCTTGATAACTTTCGCCTGGATCTCATCGCCTACTTCAAATAAATCAGTCAGCTTTTTTCCTTCCTCTAGAGTAATTTCTTCCACAGGAAGAATTCCGTCCTTTTTGCAACCCATGTTAACGATGATTTCCTTTTCAGTTACCTGATGTACTTTACCGTCAACGATTTCGCCAGTGCGCGGTAGTCTCAAAGACGCGTCGATTTCATCCATGAAATCTGCCATTGAATTTTTTTCGTTAGTGATCATTTCACTCATGTTAGCAATAACCTCCTTAATAACGCATTCAGGTGTTGACGCACCTGCTGCAACTCCTATTTTATTACAATTTCGCAAGAGTTGCAATGGTAAATCTTCAATATTTTCAACAAAAAAAGATTTATTACAATTTTTTTTGGAAATTTCGTACAATTTTCGCGTATTGGAGCTGTTTTTCCCGCCTATGATCACCATGGCATCTACCGTTTCTGACAGTTCACTGCACGCCTGCTGTCGTTTTCTGGTGGCGTCGCAGATGGTATTGTGAACCTCCACGGGAATCCTCTTTTCCTCAAAGACGGATATGATCTCCTCCAGCAGCTCCTTTTGGATGGTAGTCTGACAGACCAGAAAGGCCGACGCCAGATCCGATGCCGCTTTCTCCGCGTCCTCCCTGGTTCCGATGACCGCCGCCGTGTTGGCGCACCAGCCGTCGATGCCCAGCACCTCCGGATGGCTCCGGTCCCCGACGATGACGATGTGCTTCCCCTTGTTGTACGCGTCAAAGACCAATTGGTGGATCCGGTTCACAAAGGGACAGGTGGCGTTGACGACGGTCAGTCCTCTGCTGTCCGCCTCCTCAAAGAAAGCCTTGCCTTCTCCGTGGGAGCGAACGATGACCACGTCCCCCGGCCGGGCCTCCGACAGCTGTTCTATGACGGTGACGCCCTGCCGCTCCAGGTCGTCTGTGACCCGACGGTTATGGATCAAAGGCCCGCAGGTGAAGATGCGTCTGCCGGACACCCTTTGATCGATCTGCTGCTGTGTCCTGTCCATGGCCTGCTTCACGCCGAAGCAGAAGCCCGCGTGCTCAGCCCTGATGATTTCTGCCATATCGTTCTTCCAACCCTTCTAAAAATTTTTTAAATGAGCCCTCGGAGCCGTTGGCCGTCGGCTTGTAATAGCGTACGCCCTCCCGATACAGGTTGTCCGGCAGATACTGCTGCCGCACATATCCGCCATAGGCATGGGGATATTTGTATTCCAGGCCCAATCCCAGATCCTTCGCGCCTTTGTAATGAGCGTCCTTGAGATGGGCCGGCACGTCGTCGATCTGTCTGCTTTTCAGGTCGGAAAGCGCCGCCTCGTAAGCCATAAACGCAGCGTTGGACTTGGGCGACGCCGCCAGCAAAATCACAGCCTGGCTCAGGTTGATCACGGCCTCCGGATACCCCACCATCAAAGCTGCCTGCACGCAGGAGGTGACGATGGAAATGGCGGACGGGTACGCCATGCCGATGTCCTCGCTGGCGATGACCAGAAGTCGTCGTCCGATCATCTGCAGGTCCGCGCCACCGTCCACCAGGCGCGCCAGATAATGCACGGCAGCATCGGGATCACTGCCGCGGATGGATTTCTGCAGAGCCGACAAAAGGTTGTACCGGTCGTCACCCTTATCGTAAAAGCCGATCTTACGTTGCATGGCCTCCGCCACCATTTCTTTGGTGATGGCCTTTGACAGATCCAGATTTTCCACGATGAAGCCCAGGGTGTCCAGGGACACCCGTCCGTCTCCATTGGAGAAATCCGCCAGCAACTCCAGGGCCTCGTCCTCATACTGAACTTCCAGATTGCCAAAGCCCTTCTCTCTGTCGGTCAGCGCCCGCAGCAGAAGCCTTTTGATCTGGGAGGGTTCCAGCCTTTTGAACTCGTATATGTTGCGGACCCGGCTCAACACCGCGTTGTTGATGGCAAAGTAAGGATTTTCCGTGGTGCTGCCGATGAACCGGATCACACCCTCTTCCAAAGCCTTCAGCAGGGAATCCTGCTGAAGCTTGTTCCATCGGTGGAACTCATCGATATACACGTAGGTGGTTCTGTTCTCCAGTCCGTAAAACCGCAGCTTGGCGCTTTCGATCAGCTCCTTCAGCTCCTTGGTGCCGGCGGTGGATGCGTTGATCTCCGTAAAGCTGCTGTCCATCTCCTTGGCGATGATCCTGGCCAGGGTGGTTTTTCCGGTTCCGGAGGGTCCGAAGAAAATCGCTGAATCGAAGGTTTTATTCTTTATGGCATTGTAAAGGAGCGACCCGGGATACATGAAATGCTCTTGTCCCACAAAGTCTTCCAAACTGTCGGGCCGCATCCGTGTCGATAATGGTATCATAAAATATGCCTCGTTTCTTCTTCTGTTTTTATTTTTGCGTTTATTATCACTTCTTGTGTTTTTTCCACAGTCTCGTCTGCGTCGCTCTGCCTCGTCTGCGTCACTCTACCACAGTGATGAATACGTCTTTCACCCGGTCTGTCTTGGTGTCCTTCAGCATCTCCACGGCTTCATCCTTGGCGTCCACCAGCGGGCTGATCACCTTGTATTTTCCATCGATTTCCCGGATCTGCGCATCGACGCCGTCGGCGGCCAGATTGTCCACCAGTTCCTGGGCCCTGTCCTTCGTGGTAAAGAGGCCGAACTGCAGCGCGTAACCGCTGTCGCTCTCCGAGGTTCCTTCGCCGGAAGCTGTTTTATCAGCGTCATCACGGTCAGAGCCGCTGCCTGATTCATTTGCCTCTCCCCTGTCTAGAAAGCCGGTCAGCTTTGATGGAAAGTCCAGCTTCAGAACCTCCGTGTCATAGCCCAGCAGCGGCGCGATAATAAAGCGCGCTGTCATATAGCCGCATAGTACCGCCATCACCATTATACCAAGAATCCCTATAAATTTCACCCCGGAATTTTTTCTGGAGCTGCGATATTTTCTGATCTTCCTCCTGTTCACGCCTGTGCCTCCCTTTTACTCTCGTTTTCCTGCTGCCGCCTGCTTCTGTCCGCCGCTATCCAGCGCCGGCGGCCCCTGCGTCTGCCGCGGGGCCGCCGGCGGAGAGCCTGGACAAAAGCCCGTTACTTCATCATATGCGTGAAAAGAGGAAATAGACATGGGAGATTTCCTCCCGCCTCATCCCGCTCTGTCCCCACCAGCGGCAGATGCGGGACTGCAGCGGCCGCAGAGTCCCAACGGTCGCGACAGCAACGGCCGCAGGGCCGCGCTTCCGCGCGGCCCTGCCAGCAAACTTGCCAATCTTCAGTTGTCCTTTTTCCTTTCCCGGAGGGCTTTACTGTCCTTTGCTGTCCTTTTACTATTCTTTACAGTCCACCACAGTCCGCCGCTCCCTGCGGCTACTTTACATTGCACAGGTACACTTCTCTGCGCAGCTCCTCCAGCCGGTGGATCAGGGCTCTGTATCCCCAGTCCTCCTGAAGGAAGGCAGCCGCCTTATCTATGTAGCCATAGCCTTCCCTGCTGCCCAGTCCCCTCAGGGACTGCAGCAGCGCGGTCAGCTTGTCCGTCAGCGGCGTCTCTTCCGTCGCCGGAATAAACGCCAGACGCACGTCCCGGAAGTCCGATTCCACATAGATACAATCGCTCCTGATCTCATACAGCTCCGAAAACAGGTAAATTCGCTCCGTCTGCCAGACGCCGTGAAGGACGGCCAGCACGATGCCGAGAAGCTCTCCTGTTCCGGCGGACGCCACAGAGGAAAGCTTTCGATAGCCCTCCGTCCTGAAGTGTCCGGACAGGAGACTGCCGTCTTCCACGAAGCCCACTGGCAGAAACAGCCGGCTGGCCCCCGCAGTCAGGATATCCCTCACATAGCCGGGCAGCGCCCCTCTTTCATAGGTAATCTCAAGCTGTCCGTTCATCACTGGCCTCCTCCGCACTTGCTGCAGGGCGTATAGCCCTGTTCCTCAGCCTTTCCTTTTTCGATCTCCACGTAATACCGTTCCACGATCCTGCAGTCCGCCGTGTGATAGGCCCTGCCGCTTTCCTGAAAACAGAACACAGGGCTACCGAGTCGGGCCGACTGGGCATCACATAATTTACACGGTGTGTAGCTCCCTTTGATGTTCTGCGATAAGTAGACCATCTGGCAGGACGCCTTCACATAGGTGCACTGCTTGCCGTGGTACTTCGTTCCCCATTCCGGAAAGATATATACGATGCGCTCATCTTCTTCCTCATTCCCGGAAGAGCCGGGCGGGTATTTGTGCAGCTTCCCTGTAAATGCCCTGGCCCTGACACGTCCGTCAAAGGTCACGGTACTGAGTATCCCGATAGGATTCTTCTCGGAAAAGACCGCCCGCACATCTACCTGCAGCAGATCCTCAATATCCTCTTCCGCATACAGATACCGGTAAAACCGAATATGAAACGAATCCATTCTACTGTTCTCCGACTTGACTCTGCTCTGCAGAACCACGGGCAAAGCGGCAGGATTCTGGCGGAAAGCCGATTTGACAGACTCTCCGTGCAGTTCGTCGCATACGGAAAAGGTCACGTTTTCACAGCCGGCCATGATGGGAATGATGGTGATCAGCATCAGCACCGATAGGATGAAAACCGGAACGATGATCACAGCCTCCACAAGATAGCTGCCGCCTCTAGTATTTCTTAACCATTTCATGATCTACGCCGTTCACTTTCATGACAAATCTGACGCCGCCGTTGTATTCCCGCAGGAGAAAGCTGTCATAATACAGATACCGCATGTTGATCTGGATCAGATCCATGATTCGAAGGATACGTACCCTGCTGTCCATGGTGTATGTAAAAAGGCGCAGATAATCGCTGTAATCCTCACCCTCATCGATACCCGTAAAAATGCAGTCCTGCTCCTGATTGGCCACGACGGAGTCCAGATCCGTCGCCCAGAAACGCTCCGTTTTCACCAGCGGAATCCGGTGCCCGGCCATCAGCAGCTTGTAATCGTTGACACTCTCCGCCAGAGCCCAGGCCGCCGTCAGTGCCTTTTCCGTTACGGCCGCGGCGGGACCCGGTGTCAGCAGCTGGGCAGCCGCCATAACCTGGGCGCGCATAGAGGGAGATGTGCTGATGCACAGATAATTGGTTCCCTCACGGAGCGCCACGATCTTATTGCGGATGCTGCGTCCGTTGGCGCTGTCCGACTTTTTACCGCAGATGATGTACTCGATCTCCTGCGAAAAATACGTCTCCCCCAGATCCTTTCCGTCGCTGGCATCCTTAAAATACGCGAAGATGTACTGTTCGACAAAGTAGCTGTCGCTGCCCGCCCTGACCACGTCTTCAAGAGAGGACAGACCGGAA
>CAZGED010000060.1:0-10039 GCA_964525085.1 uncultured Senimuribacter sp. | reverse complement strand
GCGGGATCAGCGGCCCGGAGGACAGAAAAAATCCATAAATTTCCACGCTTGACCCGAAAATGAATCTTTGATAAAATAGATTCGTTAATCATATCAATGCTGAACGACACACGTAGAGCCAAGGCTCGTAAATCTGATTACGGAACTAGCTGCTGCGTGTGTTTTTTGTTGTCTTTTTTCAGGAAGGCGCCGCAGCGGTTTTTTTCTGCGGGTGCCGTCGATGAAAGGAGATTTCATATATGGGAAATGAAACAGAAAGCAAGGCAGCGCCGAAATATCAGCTCATCGTCTTTGTAGCCGCGTTTTCCGCGTTTCTTGCAACATTTAACGAGACCTTCTTAAATGTCTCATTCGCTTTTGTCATGAAGGATTTCGGCGTCAGTGTCGGCACGGTGCAGTGGCTGGCTACCGCGTACATGCTGGGCGCGGCGGTTATGGTGCCGGTTTCTGCTTTTCTCTACAGGAGCATCAAAACAAGACCGCTCTATCTGTTTACGGTCGGTCTGCTCATCGCCGGCAGCGTCATCGGCGCGCTGTCGCAGAATTTTACGGTTCTGCTGATCGGCAGGATCGTGCAGGCTTTGGGAACCGGCATGCTGATTCCGATCGGCATGAACATCACGTTAGAGGTCGCGCCGAAGCAAAAGCTGGGCACCTATATGGGCATCATGGGAGCCATGACGACGCTGGGACCTTCTTCCAGCGTAATCTTTGCCGGCGTGCTGCTGGAGCTGTTCAACTGGCACTTTTTGCTGTGGTTCTTCGGAGGCCTGTCTCTGATCTGCTTCCTTTGCGGCGCCTTCCTGCTTCCCAACGTGGCAAAGCTTTCCTATCCGAAGCTGGATATCCTGTCTGTCATTTTGATCGGCCTGGCTCTCATCGGGATTCTCTACGGCATCTCCACGGTCTTTGGGGGAAATCTGCCGATCGCCGCTGCCGCCGCGGTTCTTGGCATTCTGTGCCTGGTGCTCTTTGTCAGAAGACAGGGAAAGCTGGCCGATCCTTTGATCCAGCTGCAGCCTCTGAAAATCAAGGCTTTCTCTGTGGGCGTTGTCATCAACATGATCTCTCTGCTGGTCATCTTCGCCATGAACATCGTCATGCCGCTGTTCATGCAGGGCAGCATGCAGATGTCAGCCTTCGGCGCGTCTATGGTGCTGTTTCCGGCGATTTTGCTCTCCTGCGTCGTGTCACCGCTGGCCGGCCGGATCTATGATAAAAAAGGGGGCAAAGTGCTGCTGCCCATGGGATTCCTCTGGATCGGCGTCTGCACACTGGCGCTGGGCTTTGCTCATGGAGTCGGTTCGTCCATATTGCTGGCGGTTCTGTATATTCCGGTCATCTGCGGCAGCGCTTTGATCATCGGGCCGGTCCAGTCCTTTGCTCTTTCTCACCTGACGCCGGAGCAGAATCCTCACGGTGTTACGGTTATGAGTACGGGATTCCAGATTGCCGGCTGTATCGGGTCCTCCCTGTTTACCGGGGTCTTCGGACTGTACGCCGCGGCTGACAGCGGGTTTACTGCCGTATGCGTACTGGCCGCGATTTTCGCAGTACTGGGTTTGTTCCTGGCTGTACGCATCACCCGCCAGCGGGCCGAGAGCGGGAAATCAGCAGTGACGGCGGAACAAAAGCCGGCTGTTGGCTCTCTGCAGATCGCAGCGGTGATGAAGGAGAAGATTTTCAGTGTTACGGAAAACGCTTCGCTGTTGGAGGCTTTGCAGTGTATGGCGGAAAACAAGGTCAGCGGTCTGCCTGTGACCGATCAGGAGGATCACGTGGTAGGCTTCATCGCCGACGGAGATATCAGCTACGTCTTTCAGAAGGATTCTAATCAGAAGGGATTTGCGTCCATGTATCCGCTCTGGCAGAACGCTAAAAAGTTCGAGGAAAAGATCCAGGAGCTCAGTGAGATCAACGTCATGGAGTGCGCCACCTCCAAGGTCGTCACCGTGGACATTCAGGACGGCATGGAGGCGCTGTTCAAGGCCTTCGCTGATAAGCGGATCAAGAAGCTTCCGGTGGTTTCAGACGGGAAGATGATCGGCATCGTCAGCCGCTCCGACCTGTTCCGCCAGCTCATAGGCGGAATCAGTGCGTAGCGGAGGTGCGTAAAAGCTTTTTAAACAGCCCCGGTGGACAGAGGATATCTGCCTGCCGGGGCTGGTCTATTTCGATGGTTTTACTCTTGCTGTGATGCCGCAAGAAGCTGTTTCATGTAAACGGGATCTTCCAACGCTCTTTTCAGGTCATCGATGCGGTTCTGCGCCAGAAGACGTTTTGTCAGAGATTCGAGAAGCTGTTTATCGTCCTCGGCCTGCTGCCGGGCCTGTTCGGAATCCTCCAGTTTCTTCTTGTACTTCTCTAATGCGGTGGCGGTACGCACCCATTCATCGTATAGTGTCATTTTACTCCGCACCTCCTTTTCGTTTTCCATGGACTTTACGGCATTCTGCAGGTTCGCTAGCCACGGATCATTTTCTGCAACGGTATCCTCTTCCAGAAGCTGAAACAGATTTTTCAGTTCTTTGGGGATATTCTCTCTGCTGCAGGTACTGTTCAAGAATATTGTAAAGGAACCGTCGTTTAAATGCAAGGCTTTGTTGAGGTCGGTCATCTCAAAGGAATAGATGGCTTCGTTCTGCTTAAACAGGTCGAAGAGGCAGATGAAGATGACGTAGCCGGGCTGAAGCTCGCTGTACTCCTGACCCCGAGCCAGGGAGTCTACGGCGGCGACGGCGTGGTAGTAGCGGCTGCGCTGGGGCAGATCATGGGTGTCGGTGGCCTGGCACTCTACATCGGACCAGGTATCGTCGTCTTCAAAAAGCACATCGAAACGAACCGATTTTGCATAAGGATTTATGATGATAGAGTGCTCCGTGTGCAGAAGCGCCTTCGCTTCTAAGAGATTGTCCTCGTCATCGCGGTCGCGAAGACGAAGGCTGCGTACCTTTCGTTCGGGCAGGATGCGGGCGAGAAGACCGCGGAAGAGTTCTTCATCCTTCATGACCGTGCTGAACATGACCGGGTTGCAGAGACTGCTGCGTGTTTTTTTCTTTGTCATTTTTGTGACCTCCTTCAAAAAATACAAAAGAACGACGGAAAATGTCGTTCTCAAGTAAAGTGATATGAAATTAGAAAAGACGGGACAGCCAAAGCGCTTTTACGCGCGAAAGCCCATCTCGCCTTATACTATAAGATTATACCATAGATTCCCGCCGGAGTGCCATAAAATTTTACAGAAATAAGAAATATTTCAAGAAAGGATTTATAGCGGGTCTATTTCAGGCCTGGGTTGATCCGTGTGTAGTTGAGGAAAATTCACTACGGACATGCCACAATAAATTTATGTTCACATTCTTTCTATTTTGATATATAATAGGAGATAAGAAAAGGACGGATAGAGAAAACAGAAAGGGTGTTTGTATGAAAAAATTAGTTACTATCAGCAGGGAATTTGGCAGCGGCGGCAGAATCATCGGACGTATGGTGGCTGAGAAGCTGGGAGTTCCGTTTTATGACAAGGAAATCATCGACATGGCCGTGGAGAAAAGCGGACTGTCCCGAGAGATCGTTGAAACGGCGGAGCTGCGGGCAAAGAGCAGTTTCTCCTACAGCCTTTCTTCTGCCATGAACTTCGGCGATGGCATGATGGGTGAGGCTGTGTCTGTCAATGAAAAGCTGTTCATCACACAGTTTGACGTCATTAACCAGATTGGCACTGAGGGAGAAGGCGTCATCGTCGGAAGGTGTGCTGACTATATTCTGAAGGACATGCCTGGCGTGACCAACGTCTTTGTATATGCTGAGCTTGCGGATCGTATTTACCGCTGTATTCACACTTATGGCATCGAGGAGGCCAAAGCGAAGGAGACTGTACAGACTTACGACAAAGCGAGAGCGAATTACTATAATTATCACACCTGCCAGAAATGGGGGCATTTTTCCAACTATAATCTGGCGATCAACAGCAGTTACATCACAGAGGAAAAGGCGGCGAATCTGATCGTCGAATATATCAATACCAGAACCTATAAATAAAGCGGCGGATACGCCGGCAAAGGAGGAAAACATGGCAAAGAAAAATAAACTGGAGCCGAACAAGGCGGATACAGGCAGAAAGAACGGGACTTCTGCAGCGGCAAAGGCGGCCCTGGCGATCCTGGGTGTAGGATTTGTCGCGGGCACGACCTTGGTCGTAGGTATGGATCACATCATGAAAAAGATTTTCGTCAACGAGGACTGGCCAGATGAAGAATGGTCCAGCGATGACTGGGCAGAGGAAGATCTGGAAGGATAAATCCAAGTTTTATCATGCGGGCGGCAGGCAACTGCCGCCTGCGGGTGTTTTTTGGGAGAAATTCTCCGTCGGAGGGGAGATTCTGGAGGGAGATGCCAGCCGCAGCAAACTGTACTGGTCAAAACTGTCGTAAAATTGCCTTTGGACCGCTGAATTCCGACAACTGTATCTTGAAAAAAATCAAAAAGTGTATATTTTAATAAGGTCAGAAACCGTCTATAATGGTACAAGTAAAAGATACAAGCACTAGAATAGTTTTGACAAGGAGGGTTATCTTATGACAGACAAGAAAACGAAAGCATTGGTTATGACCGCGCTGATGGCGGCGCTGGTCTTTGTCGCGACATATTTGGTTAAGATTCCGAATCCGGCCACAGGCGGCTACAGCCATCTGGGAGACTGCATGATCTTCCTGTCGGTGGTCATGCTGGGCAGAAAGAACGGCTCCATCGCGGCAGGCCTGGGAGGAGCGCTGTCTGACCTGCTGGCAGGCGCGGCGATCTGGGTCGCTCCGACCTTTGTCATCAAATACATCATGGCATTCATCATGGGAACCGTCATCAAAGGCAATCCGGAAAGCCGCAAGCTGGAGCTGACGGGCGCTTTTCTCGGCGGCATCTTCCAGATCATTGCGTACACGCTGGTAAAGGTGGTCATGGTGGGAGCAGGCCCGGCGGTGGCTTCTATTCCAAATATCACCATTCAGACGGTAGTAGGCGTAGTGATCTTCATGATACTTTCCAGCATTTTAGCCGGCCGGATCGTCAACCTGGCGGAAAGAGAGGGCGCTGTAAAATGAAGATCATAGACGGACATGCCCATGTCGGCTATACCGGCGGCTGGGCGAACGTGGGCATTACCGGAGAAGAGCTGATCGCGCAGATGGATCGCTTTGATATTGAGAAGACGGTGCTGTGTAATGAGGACAACGATGTCACACTGGATCTGATGAAGAAATACCCTGGAAGGATCGTCGGCGCGGTCTATGTGAACCCGCTGAACCAGGCTACGGTGGATTCCATGGAGCATTATTTTGACCAGGGATTCGCGGCGGTCAAGCTGCAACCCCTGCGCCACGCGTACTGCGCGGACAGCGAGGCCCTGGATCCGATCATGAACAAAGCGCTGTCAGCCGAGGTTCCTGTCTGTATCCACAGTGGCCATCCGCCGTACTCTCTGCCGTGGCAGATCGGTCTTCTGGCGGAGCGCCATCCAGACGTCAGAATCATGATGATCCACATGGGTCACGGCCACGGGGTCTATATCGACGCCGCGCTGAAGATGGCCCGGAAATATCCGAACATCTGGCTGGAGATGAGCGGCATGCCGATGCCGTCCAAGATCCGGGAAGCCTATGAGACTGTGGGCCATGACAGAATCATGTTTGGAACCGATACGCCGTTCCACGATCCTTCTGTGGAGTTGCAGAAGGTGCTGGTCAGCGGCGTAGATGAAGAGGGCATCCAGAGAATTTTATATGATAACGCTGCGGCCTTTTTCGGGCTGGATCGATGACAGGCTGACTGACAAATACGGCGTAAACATTTCCATAAAAGCTTTTACTGGACAGGAAAACTGCCTTTTCGCCAATTTACGATAAGCAATTCTTCGTAAATTGGCGATATTTTTTTGATAAACCAAAGGGTTACAATTCACAGCCGATCTTTATCAGCTGGCGGGACGGAAACCCTTTGTTCGCGAAAAGCCTCAAAGCTTTGTATTGACTACGATGGCGGTAGTATGGTATGCTAAAAGGTAGAAACTACCTCATCTCATTCGATGGGGAGACGAAAGGAATGATTTTGAAAATGAGTGAGAAAAAGGGAACTTATTACATTACTACCCCTATCTACTATCCAAGCTCTAACCTTCATATAGGGCATACGTACTGCACGGTCATGGCGGACGCGATGGCGCGGTTCAAGCGGCTGTCCGGCTACGACGTGAGATTTTTGACCGGTACAGATGAGCATGGACAGAAGATCCAGACGATTGCAGAGGAAAAGGGCGTTACTCCGCAGGAATACGTGGACGACGTGGTCGCAGGCATCAAGGATCTGTGGGAGACCATGGAGATTTCCTATGACGATTTCATCAGGACTACGGAAGACCGGCACGTGAAGCGGGTACAGGCCATCTTTAATAAAATGTATGAAAAGGGCGACATCTACAAGGGCGAGTACGAGGGCATGTACTGCACGCCGTGTGAATCCTTCTGGACGGAGAGCCAGCTGGTGGACGGCTGCTGCCCTGACTGCGGCAGACCTGTGCAGAAAGCCAAGGAGGAAGCGTATTTCTTCAAGCTTTCCAAGTATCAGGATCAGCTGATCGACCTGCTGGAAAACACCGACTTCCTGGAGCCTGAGACCAGAAGAAACGAGATGCTGGGCTTTATCCGGCAGGGGCTGGAGGACCTGTGCATTTCCAGATCCACCTTTGACTGGGGCATCCAGGTGCCGATCGATGAAAAGCACGTCATCTACGTATGGCTGGACGCGCTGACCAACTATATTACGGCCCTGGGCTATCCTGACGAGCCGGAGCTCTTTGAGAAGTACTGGCCGGCAAATGTCCACCTGGTGGGCAAGGAAATCGTCAGATTCCACTCCATCATCTGGCCTGCGATTTTGATGTCTCTGGATATTCCGATTCCAAAACACGTCCTGGGCCATGGCTGGCTGCTGCTGGAAGGCGGCAAGATGAGCAAATCCAAGGGCAACGTGGTAGACCCTGTGAAGCTGATCGACCGATACGGCATCGACGCGCTGAAGTACTTCCTGCTCCGGGAATACACCTTTGGGCAGGACGGCGTGTTCACCAATGAAGTTATGCTGAAGAGAATGAACTACGATCTGGCCAACGACCTGGGCAACCTGGTTTCCCGCACCACTTCCATGATCGAGAAGTACTGCGGCGGCATCGTACCGGAAGCGGCCACGGAAGATGACATCGACAAGGATCTGAAGGCCATCGCCACCGGCGCTGCGTCAAAGGTGGAAGCGCAGATGGACAAGTTCGCGTTCAACATGGCGCTGGAGGAGATCTGGGTTCTGGTGAGAAGAGCCAACAAATATATCGACGAAAAGACTCCTTGGCTGTTGGCAAAGGACGAAGCGAAAAAGCCGGAGCTGGATACCTGCCTGCACAATCTGGCGGAATCCCTGCGTATCATTTCTATCTTGATTCATCCGTTCATGCACACCACATCGGAAAAGATCAGAAAGCAGATGGGTCTGTGGTACGCCGACGTGGCCTGGGAGGACGCTTTTGTGTTTGACATGATGTATCAGGAGCAGGTGAAGAAGGGCGACGCCATCTTCCCGAGACTGGACATCGAAAAGGAACTGGAAGAGCTGGACGCGATGCAGAAGGCCAGCGCGGCAGAGCCGGAAGAGGAGAATATTCCGCTGGAGCTGAAGCCGGAGATCGAATACGACGATTTTGATAAGATTGACTTCCGGGTAGGCTTGATCGAAAAGGCGGAGAAGCATCCGAAGGCCGACAAGCTGCTGGTGTTCCAGATCAAGATGGGCACTGAAAGACGCCAGATCATCTCCGGCGTGGCAGAGGATTTCAAGCCGGAAGAGCTGGTTGGCAAGAAAGTGCTGATCGTCGCCAACCTGAAGCCTCGCAAGCTGCGCGGCCTGGAATCCAAGGGCATGATCATGTTTGCCGAGAACGGCGACAGATGCGAGATCATGACGACGGTGGCTGAGGACGGCGTAGTTGTAGACTGATGAAACATTGAATTTGATAAAACGCCTCGATCTCTCTTTCGCAGGGGGAACGGGGCGTTTTTTGTGGCGCGCCCGGCCATGCTGCATTGTTTTTCGTCGTGCTGCGCGGCGAGATATGAAACAAAAAACTGATTTGCGACGTTTTTCGCTGGATTTGGCGTATCTCGCGGAGAGATCGCAGTATTTTTTCTCCACTGCGACGCTTTGGGCCATGGGTGCAGGTCAGGTTACCACCTCAAATGAAGTTTCAGCCTGCCGATGCTCCGATGAAGCCTTGCTGTGACGGAAATAGATGTGATAAATTAACTTTTTTGTATAAAATTCTTAATAACTATACATCGCCCCCTTGCAAGTTCGTGAACAAATATGGAAGTTTTTTTGCGCTGTGTTTCCTCCGCGCTACTGCAGTCGTCGCAAAAACAAATAAATGCGGCAATCTCTCCGTGAAAAAACGAAAAAAGGTGATAAATCGTCGCAAAATCCATTTTTATAGTCGTTCTCTCCGCGCGGCATGACGATGCCTGTACCACGCTATGATCGCCCCATGACCGCGCTATCGGCCCGCAGCTTTAGTTCATATCCGGAAAATCTGGTTCGCATATTTCAGTGGAATCTGCAGATGGCAGTTTTCAGGGGGCGGAATTGTGAGACTTTTTCTTGAGGTTGCGGCAGAACTTTGATACAATAAAACTGGAATCGGGATAACGCAGGTGCGTAATTCGGGACAGATATGTGATGCAAGAGGGTCGCGAGAAGAATTTTACGGCAAGGTTCGGAGAGGAGAAGGTTGAACGATGTTTATTGGTGAGGGATTTGGTGGCTTTGCCCTGTTTGATATTATGTTCGTGATCGTGTTCGTAGTGGTCATTGGCACTTTTATCGTGAGGGCGGTGAAGGGCATCGGCACCTGGAATAAAAATAATCAGTCGCCGCGTTTGACGGTCGATGCGCAAGTCGTATCGGGACGACGGCTGGATGTAGAGGCTGAGTTTGATCAACCACGGAAGGGAGATCCCGTATAAAAACGATAAGATAACAGAAAACGAGGTGATTCTATGCTGTTTGATTCACACACCCATTTAAATAACGAGGATTATACTGACGAGGACCGGCAGGCTTTGATGGATGAGATCGAGGACTCCGACGTGTCTTATGTCTGCGACATCGGCTTTGATCTGGCAAGTTCCCTGCAGGCCATCAAAGACGCTCAGGCCCGGCCGTGGTGCTATGCGGCGGTAGGCGTCCATCCCCACGATGCGAAGACGCTGGACGAGGAGACCTTTGTTCTGCTCAAGGGACTTGCGAAGAAGAACAAAGTGCAGGCTATCGGGGAGATCGGTCTGGACTACTATTATGACCGTTCCGAACGGGATGTGCAGCGGTATTGGTTCCGCCGCCAGATCCGGCTGGCCAACGAGCTGAGAATGCCCATCGCCATCCACAGCAGGGAGGCGGATCAGGAGACTCTGGATATTCTGAAAGAGGAGGGCGCGTTTTCTGACGAACGCCGCAGCTGGTTTCCGGAGAGAAAAGGCCCTGACGGACACCCTTTGCCGGATTGCCGGGTGCTGCTCCACTGTTTTTCCGGCAGCAAAGAGCTGGCAAAGCAGTATGTGAAGCTGGGCGCGACGCTGTCCATCTGCGGACCGGTGACGTTTAAGAACAACCGGAAGACACGGGAGGTGGTGGAGGACATTCCCATCGAGTTTCTGCTGGTGGAGACGGATGCGCCGTATTTGACGCCGGAGCCGTTTCGGGGCAGAAGGAACAAATCGCCTTACGTGGAGCAGACGGCCCGCAAGGTGGCGGAGCTGAAGGGAATCTCCTATGAGGAGGCCGCGCGGATCACCTGCGAGAATGCCAAGAGGTTTTACAATATCAAATAAATAAGATGCCGCCGTGGTTTTGTAAGCATTCCCGTTTGAGGAACCTGTACGAAACGCGGCGGCTTTTTATGTGTGCCGGGCATGGCACAGTTCTAGCTGGTGAAAGTCCAGTCACG
>CAZGED010000059.1:0-10074 GCA_964525085.1 uncultured Senimuribacter sp. | reverse complement strand
TCTTCTCTGACTTCCATCACACCCATCTCGGTGATGATCTTGGATACGCACTTTTCAGCGGTCAGAGGCAGGGTGCACTCCTTCAGGATCTTGTGGCTGCCCTTCTGGGTGTGCATCATGACGATGATAACCTCAGGGCATCCTGCGCACAGGTCCATAGCGCCGCCCATGCCGGCAACCTTCTTGCCCGGAACGATCCAGTTGGCCAGATCGCCGTTCTCAGCAACCTGCATGGCGCCCAGTACGGTAGCCTTTACATGGCCGCCTCTTACCAGACCGAAGGACTCGGAAGTGTCGAAATATTTCACATGCGGTACAGCCGTAACGTAGGATCCGCCGGAGTTGATGATGTCAACGTCCAGGTTGGAAGCATCCGCCAAGGCGTCGATGCCTGCAAATCCGTTCTCGGAGTGGCAGGTTACTGTAATATCCGCTGGGAGGTAATCAGCAACCATGGTCGGAAGACCGATTCCCAGGTTGATGAAATCGCCGTCTTTAAATTCCTTTGCGCATCTCTTCGCAATTCTCTGTTTTAAATCTGCCATTTCTCTTCTCCTTCCACAATAGATTCTACCAGTACGCCGGCAACTGCGAAATAGTCAGGATCGATCTCGCCGATCTCTACGATCTTCTCCGGTGCGATGATGGTGTGATCTGAAGCGCCTGCCATGACGTAGTTAAAGTTCTTCGTGGCTTTCGCACAGTAGAAGTTGCCGAACTTGTCCGCAACGCTGGCTCTGATGAAAGAGTAGTCCGCGTGGAGAGGCAGCTCGAACAGATACTCCTTGCCTTCGATCTCAACGACCTTCTTCTCTCTTCCCAGCTCATCCGGTTCCGTCTGCATCGGAGTCGCAACGCCGGTCGGAGTCAGAACGCCGCCCAAACCATAGGTAGCTGCTCTGATCTTTTCAGCCAGGGTGCCCTGCGGTACCAGCGTATATTTCAGAGTGCCTTCCGCAACCTGCTCGTTGATCTTCGGATTCACACCGATATGGGAAGCGATCAGGTGGTCTACCATGTGGTTTTCCAGCAGCTTGCCAACACCTCTCGCCGTCTTGCCGCCGAACTCTCCGGCAGGCTGTCCGGCATCCAGGCCGCCATCATTGGCGATAACCGTCAGATGCTTTACGCCTTTTCTTACCAGAGCGTCCATGAGGACTTCCGGAGATCCTGTGGCCAGGAAGCCGCCGACCATGATGGTCATGCCGTCTTTTACGCCAGCGACCGCTTCATCAGCAGTCATAATCTTGTTAATCATAGCGTTGTTTTCCTTTCCGATTTACATTTGTTTATTTTTGTTTCTATTACCAACCAATAAAACTTTTCGCTTTTCTGCCCTTAGCAGACGCCAAAACTTCCTAAGATGATGATGGCTACGGTAGCGATCGTCGGAATGACAACGGTACACATACCGATATTTGCATAGCATTCTTTATGGGTCATGCCGGTCGCCATCAGCAGAGTGATAACGGCGCCGTTATGCGGCAGCGTGTCCAAGCCTCCGCAGGCAACAGCGGCGACTCTGTGCAGTACCTCATAGCTGATCCCTGCATTATCTGCAGCCGCTTTGAAGGAATCTGCGAATGTCGACAGGGCGATGGACAGTCCGCCGGAAGCGGAACCGGTTACACCAGCCATGACGGACGAAGAAATCGCTTCGCCGATCAACGGGTTAGCGGAAATGGACAGCATGCCGGCTGCAATCAGTCCGTAAGCCGGGAGTGTCTTGATAACATTTCCGTATCCTACTTCAGATGCCGTGTTCATGATGGCCAGCAGAGAGCTGTTGGCGCCTTCCTTCAGGGACTCAACGACACCCTTTTCAAATCTCTTGAAGTTGAAAATAACAACCAGTACGATACCAACGATCAGGCCGATAACCAGCGCCCAGGTTCCACCTACAGAGCTGTAAGTCGTGCCATATTCGCTTTCCAGGTAAGCAGAATCCATAGAAGGCAGGATCCACTTGGAGCAAGCCAGGTTCACCACGATAACCATGATGATAGGAATGATGGATGTGCTGAACGGAGGCAGCTTGGAAACGTCGATGTCAGCCAGATTTTCATTTGGATGATCTCCATAGCCTTCGCCGGCAGCTACGGCCTTCTTCAGTCTGCTGTTCAGCCAGAACATACCGCCGAACAACATGATCAGAGCAGCAACGATACCTAAGATCGGAGCCGCAAATGCGTCTGTACCGAAGAAAGACATCGGAATGGTGTTCTGAATCTGCGGAGTACCAGGAATCGCCGTCATGGTGAAGGTGAATGCGCCCAGCGCGATGGCCGGAGGCAGCAACCTCTTAGGCAGGTTGGATTCTCTGAACAGCTCTGCGCCGATTGGGTAAATGGCGAAAGCTGCTACGAACAGGGATACGCCGCCGTAGGTGATGATTGCACAAGAGATTACGACAGCCCACAGCTCTTTGCCGCGGCCCAGCTTCGCAACGATAAATTCTGCGATCGCTTTCGCGCTTCCGGACAAGTCCATGACTTTTCCGAATACAGCTCCCAACAGGAAGATTGGGAAGTTTGATTTTACGTAGGATGCCAGGTTCGGCATGAACGTTTCTGTGTAGGTCGCCATCAGGTGGAACTCGCCGCCTTCGAAGATTACGAATACGGATGCGATCAATGCGAGTACCGGAGCGATCAGGATAACTGACCAGCCTTTGTAGGCCAGATAGATCAGTAAGGCTAGAGATATAACTACACCAATTATACCAATCATATATTTCCTCCTTAATTATTCTAGATTACAAGATAACTGATTCCCGCGCCATGCGCGGTTACAGGAACCGACCCTGGATCAGCCAGCGGTCCAGCCGCCGTCGATGGTCAATGCGGAACCGGTGATATGAGAAGCAGCATCAGAGCAAAGGAATTTTACAACTTCTGCTACGTTTTCCGGCTCTAACAGGGTCTTGATCGCTGCTTTCTGCAGCATAACCTTGCTGACAACTTCTTCTTTGCTGATTCCGTGGTTCTTTGCCTGAGCCTCGATCTGATTGTCTACCAGCGGAGTTCTTACATAAGCCGGGCAGATGGAGTTCACTGTGATACCACAGGAGCCGCCTTCCAATGCAGCCGTCTTGGTCAGACCCATCAAACCGTGTTTCGCGGATACATAAGCGGATTTAAACTCAGATGCCACCAAGCCGTGGATTGAGTTCAGGTTGATGACACGTCCCCATCCCTGTTCCTTCATGGAAGGCCATGTGTACTTGGTCAGCAGGAACGGTGCGGTCAGCATCAGAGAGATCATGAAATCCCAACGATCTTCAGGGAATTCTTCTACAGGAGCTACGTTCTGGATACCCGCAACGTTAACGAGGATATCAGTTTTTCCATACTTCTCCAACGCAAAGTCGACCAGCGCACGGCAGCCCTCTCTCTTGCTCAGATCAACTGCGAAAGCATCTCCACCGATTTTTTCGGCAGCTTCCGTGAGCAGGGCTTCGTTGACGTCGGCCATAACAACATGAGCGCCTTCCTTTACCAGCATCTCTGCGGTCGCATGTCCGATGCCGCTGGCAGCGCCAGTTACTATGGCAACTTTGTCCTTAATCATAATTTTCCTCCTTTTCTTTCGCTTCACACACTTCGATGCGAAGCATCATAACGTGATAAATAAATCCTTCTACGATTTCAAATAATGCAAGACTTATGCCAATTTAAAAAATCGAAAAAACGCAATTGATTTTTCAAGGATTTTTCTTTTTTTCAGCCACAAAAAAGGAAAATCCTCACATTTTTTCGACAAATTCGTTCAAAAATTGTGAGGTTTTTTAAACATTTTTATTTTTTTTTGAAAAAGTTGTTCGGATTTCCTTACGTTTTCATATTATCTTTATTTTTTTGAAAGGGAATCCGAACATTTTTGTCTATTTTTCTTCTTCCTTTTCCTTCTGCATTTCGCAAAGGCCGTATTTGATCATCTTTTCGTAGAGGGTGGTCCGGCTGATGCCCAGCTGCTGGGCCGCCTTTGTCTTCTTATGCCTGCACTGGATCAGGGCGCTTTTAATGGCCTCCTGTTCCGCCTGTTCGATGATCTCCTTCATGGTCAGCGGAAACTCCTCCCTTTCCACGCCGGTAACAGAGAACGGCAGGTGTTTGATCTCGATCCTTCTTTCTGAACCGACAAAGTTGATGGCCCGCTCCAGGACGTTTTCCAATTCCCGCACATTGCCGGGCCAGTCATAGTTGGTCAAGTACTCCATGGCATTCCGGGAAACTTCAACCGCGCCCATGTTCTCTCTCTGGGAAATTTTCGCCAGCAAACTTTTGACCAGCATGGGAATGTCTTCCTTCCTGTCCCGAAGGGCCGGAATATTCAGCGTAATGATGTTCAATCGATAGTAAAGGTCGTCGCGGAACTGTCCCGTCGCGACCATCTTCTCCAAATTCTTGTTGGTGGCGGCGACAATGCGGACGTTGATGCGTTCGCTTACATTGGATCCCACTTTCTGAATCTCTTTGTCCTGCAGCACACGCAGCAGTTTAACCTGCATACCCAGAGGCAGGTCACCGATCTCATCGAGAAAGATGGTGCCGCCGTTGGCTGCCTGAAACATGCCGATCTTTCCGCCCTTCTTCGCACCGGTGAACGCACCCTCTTCATAACCGAACAGCTCCGATTCAATCAGCTGCTCGGGAATGGTTCCGCAGTTGACACAGATAAACGGCGCTTTTTTCCTCATGCTGGCAGAATGAATGCTGTGGGCAAAGAGTTCCTTGCCGGTACCGCTCTCGCCAAGAATCAGCACGCTGGAATTGGTCTTTGCCACTTGCCTGACGGTATCCTTCAGCTTCACCATTTTGTTGCTGTTTCCTATGATGTCATCCACATTGTATTTTGACGTATTGATTTTTTCAAAGGTGTTTCTGTACAGGTTCAGCTCCATTTCTATCACGTTCAGCTTGTCATACAGAACCTGCAGATCCTTCATGTTGCGGAACAGTACCCTGCCATAAGCCCCTATGACCTTCCCATCCTTATAGATTGGAACACGGGTAGCAACCATCGTTTCGCCGTTGATCTCCTGAAATGCGCCGATTTCCGCTACGCCGGTTTTGGTCACGATATCCATGCGGGTATTTTCTATGACTTCACTGACATGACGGCCTATGACAGTCTGCAGATCCACGCCCAGAAACTCCGCATATGCATCAGACAGGGCTTCGAGATAGCCTTCCTGATTGACGACAATGAACAGTTCGTCCTTCGTTGACAGCATCGTCTCCAGTATCGTCTTTGCGTCGATCTTTTCCGTCCTTCTGCTTTTTTCCATCTAAATCCTCTTCTCGTTTGTATTGTATCCCGTTCTGCCAAATTCATGCCCTTGTTTAGATTTTAACACAGTTTGGACAGATTTGTCGACAGGTTTCCAAAAAATCGTTGAAGAAGTCGTCAAAAGGTGAAAATACGAGGCCCGTTTCTTCTTTTTTATAAGGAAGCTTTTCTGGCGTCAGCCGCTCTGGCATGGCCTTCCAGTCCTTCCCCACGGGCCATTCTGGCGGCCAATGGCGCTATCGCCTTTGATGCGGCATCGGTCATGGACTGATGGGTACAGATCTTCAGGAAGGTCCCCACCCAGACGCCGCCGGTATACCGCGCCGCCTTTACCGTCGGCAAGGTGTGGTTGGTGCCGGAAGCGTAGTCGCCGAAGACTTCCGCCGTATTGCCGCCGATAAACAGGGATCCATAGTTGTGAAGCCGCTCTATGACGGTGTCGTTATCCGCCAGGTTGAGCTCCAGGTGCTCCGGCGCATAAGCGTTGGCCAGGTCCACCGCCTCATCCAGGGTGTCCGCCAGGACCACTTCGCCGTAATCCTCCCAGGAGCGCCTCGCAATATCCGCCGTAGGCAGGGTCTTTAACTCCTCCTCCACGTCTCTGATCACGTCAGCTGCCAGAGCCTCGTCGGTGGTGATCAAAAATCCCTTGGCATTGGGATCGTGCTCCGCCTGGGCCAGCAGATCCGCCGCTAAAACCCGGCTGTCGGCCTGCCCGTCGGCGATGATCAAAACCTCACTGGGCCCTGCGATAAAATCGATGCCGATCTGACCGTAGCACTGGCGCTTGGCCTCGGCAACGTACTGGTTGCCCGGGCCCACGATCATGTCCACAGGAGCGATTTCCTCCGTACCGTAGGAGAAAGCCGCGATGGCCTGAGCGCCTCCCACGGCGTAGATCTCGTCCGCGCCGGCCAGATCCATGGCCACCAGTGTCTTATCGTGGATCCTGGATGTCCCTTTAACCGTAGGCGAGCAGGCCGCGATCCGCTTGACACCTGCCACTTTGGCCGGAATGATCAGCATCAGCGCCGACGAATACAACGGGTAGCCGCCTCCCGGAACATAGCAGCAGCAGGAGGACACCGGAAGGATCCTGTGCCCCAGATAAATCCCCGGCTGAGGGCTGAAACGATCCAGCTCGCTCATGGTGCCCCTTTGGGCGCGGGCAAAACTTTCGATATTGGCCTTCGCCGCCTCCAGGTCTGCAAGCTCCTGCGGCTCGATTCTGGCATAAGCCTCTTCAATTTCTTCTCGGCTGACCCGAAGGCTTTCTCTGACACACTGGTCGAACTCCTTATTGTAGCGGGCCAGGGCTTTGTCCCCGTTGGCGCAGACATCCTCTATGATCGATGTGACGGCGTTTCGCAGCGTGCGGTTGTCCTCCGCCGTCCTCTCTTTTGCTTTTTTGATAATCTTCATGCAGTATCTCCTCATTTCACACTTTACTATGATACCATCATAAACCAACGAGGCCACTGAATGTCAAGGGCCGGTTTCACAAAAATACGGCAAAAACCTTGAGTTAACTCCATGTTTTTGTTATGATAGAAGAAGGAACCGCTGCGGCAGCCGGAAAGGAGACCCCATTGCCATGAGGATCGGACAGGTATCGAAGAAATACGGGTTGTCCAAGGACAATCTCTACTATTATATTAACTATGGCCTGCTGGTGCCGCCCAGACTGGGCAGCCAGTATCTCTTTGATGAGGACACCCTGGCAGACCTGGAATGGATTCTGGAGCTGAAGGATCTGGATTTCTCTCTGGCGGAGATTCACAGGATCCTGTCTCTGAAGCGGATTTCTAACTTGGAAAATCCCAAGGATCGGGCCGACCTTCAGGAGATGTATGCGGCCAAACGGGCCGAATGCAGCGGTAAGATCAAGCACTATGAGGATGACGTCCGCAAGCTGGATGAGAAGATCCTGCAGCTTTCCGCAGCGGAAAATGCCGTCCGCAGACATACCGGCCTGCCGCTGCGGATGCTGGACCTGCTCTGTTGTCCTTCCTGCGGCGGTCCTTTGTCCATCTCCGACGTCACCATGGACATGAAGTACATCTATGACTGCAAGCTGGCCTGCCCCTGCGGCTACTGCGCGTCCGTGGAAGACGGCATCCTGCTGACACCGAACAAAAATCAAAACAAAGAAGACGAGCCGGATGTGGACAGGCTGCTCTACAAGGATCTGCCGCCGGCTCTCATCAGCCTGTTCCAGCGCTCTTATAACTGGATGAAGGACAAGCTGTCCCGCATGGATCTGGCCGGCAAGGTAATCATGGAAACCTATATCAACGCCTGGTTCTTCCTCCACAATCACCAGCAGTACTTTCCCGCAGACGGAAAGTATATCATCGTGGACAAATACCCGGAGACCCTGCGCATGTACAAGGAGCTGATCGAACGGGAACATTACCGGCTGGACATCCTGTATATCGCCGACAGTTCCACCAGCCTGCCCATCGTGAAGCACTGCGTCGACCTGAACCTGGACTTTTTCGCGGTCAACGAGCACAACTTCTACCATGACACCTTCCTGCTGGACCAGCTGACGCCTTACTTTACTGAGACGGTCCGGCTCCTGGGAACCTATTTCTACTTTGACGGCGGCAGGCGTTCCATGAAAAACCTGCTGTCCTCTTACAGCGAATGTTCTCCCAACAACTTTTCTCTGCCCTGGTTCCTGGAACAGGCTGCCGCTTCCGGCATCCGGCTTTCTGACAGCAAGGACTGCGGTTTTACCACCGATTCCGGCAATAATCTGGGGTTCAGCTTCCACCAGACCGGTGAAAAGATGCATCTGATGTCCTACCTGGCCACCCGCTGAGGCTATGGGCCGGCCTAACCGCATGGCAGCATGTTCGTCGGACTGGAGACCGCATATTCCTGTTGATTCATCGCGTCAGGTGCTGGCAAAGCCAGGCGGCGGGGCGGCGGCAAAGGGCGTCGGCAGGGATGGAGGGAAAGCCTGCGCTTCGGCATGATTTCGAACATTTTTGATATACAATGACTCGATTGTTCGTATTTTGCCCGGCTTGTGTTCCTCAAGAATCCTTTTCCGATATCATTTTGGCGAATTTAAAAAATAACTGCTTTTGTTTGCATCGGGAAAGTTATATAATATTGTCATAGTTTTATTTTATCATCGTAATGTTTAGAAGGAGAAACGTACAAAATGGAGAAATTATTCAAACTGAAGGAACACGACACCGACGTAAAGACGGAAGTCATCGCCGGCGCGACCACGTTCCTGTCCATGGTCTACATTCTGGCCGTCAACCCTGGTATGCTGGCGGCAGCCGGAATGGACAGCGCCAGCGTGTTCACCGCAACCGCGGTTTCCGCCGCAATTGCAACCCTGTTCATGGCATTTTTCGCCAACTATCCGGTTGCGCTGGCCTCCGGCATGGGGCTCAACGCTTACTTCGCCTACTCGGTCTGCATCCCTCTTATGGATCAGGGCATCACGGATCCCTGGAAGATCGCTCTGGCCGCGGTTCTCGTCGAGGGTATCGTTTTCGTGCTGCTGTCCCTGTGCAACTTCAGAGAGAAACTGGTCAACGACGTACCTGCTAATCTGAAATACGGCATCACCGCCGGTATCGGCCTGTTCATCGCCTTCATCGGCCTGAAGGGCGCCGGCATCATCGCAGATGACGCTTCCACGTTCATCGCCATGGGTTCCCCGGGAGATCCGCAGTTCATTCTCGCCGTAGTCGGACTGATTATCGTCGCTGTTCTATATCATTTCAACGTAACCGGCTATATCCTCATCGGTATTCTGGCCACCTGGATTCTGGGTATGATCGCCCAGGTTATAGGCTGGTATCAGGTGGATATAGAAGCCGGTGTTTACTCCCTGTTCCCGGACTTCTCCGGCAACAGCTTCCTTCCGGCCGCGCCGACCGTCTTCGCCTTTGACTTTGCCTGGATTGCGGACAACATCATCCAGTTCATCGTCATTGTGTTCTCATTCCTGTACGTCGACCTGTTCGACACGGTGGGCACTCTCATCGGCGTTGCCTCAAAGGGCAATCTGCTGGACGAGAAGGGCAATCTGCCTAACGCCAAGGGAGCCCTGATGGCTGACGCATGCGGCACCATCGTCGGCGCCTGCCTGGGAACCTCAACCGTAACCAGCTATGTGGAATCCAGCGCCGGCGTTGCCAACGGCGGAAGAACCGGTCTGACTGCCGTTACTGCAGCCGTCCTGTTCATTTTGGCTCTGTTCTTCTCCCCGATCTTCCTGGCGATCCCGTCCTTCGCGACGACGCCTGCATTGGTATGGGTCGGTCTGCTGATGATCGGTTCGGTAAAGAACATGCACTTTGACGGAGACATCGCAGACGTGGTCGGCGGCTTCCTCGCCCTGATCATCATGCCTTTCACCTACTCCATCGCCAACGGCATCATGTTCGGTATCCTGTCCTGGGTTATCCTGAAAGTGCTGACCGGCAAAGTGAAAGACATTCCGCCGGTCATGTGGGTCGCGGCAGTGCTGTTCGCAATCCGTATTTACACGCTGGTATAGCTTATCCGATTTCTGTGAGCAGTCTCAAAAAAGAGGCTGCTCTTTTTCATTTAATCAAAAAGCCGGGGAAAGCGGGAATCCGTTGCTAAAATGAGCCAAAATGCTGAAAAGATATTGAAAATATGGGTTAGTCTATGCTAACCTATAAGGTGTCATGGGTCGTAAGGCGGACTCTTGGCGAAAGAATATTTTGGAGGTTATAAATGATGAACGACAAGAAGCTTAAGGCAAGGGATTTTATCACGGTAGGT
>CAZGED010000058.1:1977-10082 GCA_964525085.1 uncultured Senimuribacter sp. | reverse complement strand
AAATACAAATTATTTGAGTTTAGGGCTATGCTTTTCCTGCAATTTGTTGTATAATAGGAGATAGAGAGTTGTTAGAAATTTAACAGATTACAGTTTGAGGAAAGGAAAATTAGAAAAATGGACTATTTAATGGAGTACAAGCAGAAACTACGGACGCCGGAAGAGGCCGTCAAGGTAGTGAAAGACGGCGACTGGGTGGACTACAGCCAGACCTGTTCCTTCCCGGAAGCGCTGGACAGAGCGCTGGCGGCAAGAGTCGGCGAACTGAAAGATGTTAAGGTCAGAAACGCCATTACCTTGAAGAAACCGCAGGTCGTGGAGCAGGATCCGGAGATGGTATCATTCACATACAACCTGTGGCACACTTCCGCTATGGACCGCAAATACACGGATCAGGGAAGAGCCTTTTACAATCCGATGCTGTTCAGACACTGCGGCAGATACTACAGCAAAGGTTATGCGCAGGTAGACGTGGCTATGATTACCGTGACACCGATGGATGAACACGGAAACTTCAATTTCGGTCTGACCAACTGCTGCCAGCAGGAGATGCTGGATCAGGCGAAGATCATCATTCTGGAAGCAAACCCGAACATGCCGAAGATCTATGGCAAGCAGAACGACCACATTCACATTTCTCAGGTTGATTATGTGGTGGAGTCCGACTGTCCGATCGCTACGACACCGGTGGGAAAGGCTTCAGACATTGACCGGAAGATCGCAGAACATATCTTCCCGTATCTGGAAGACGGAACAACCCTGCAGCTGGGAATCGGCGGCATGCCGGACTGCCTGGGCATGCTCATCGCAGAATCCGACTTGAAAGATTTGGGTATGCATACGGAGCTGATCTCCAACGGATATCTGAAATTATATGAATCCGGCAAGATGACGGACAGAAAGAAGAACCTGGACAGAGGCAAAGGCGTCTTCTCCATCTGCAACGGTTCCCAGGAACTCTATGATTTCCTCAATGAGAATCAGATGATCCTGTCCGCTCCGATGGCTTACGTCAACGATCCGGCCACGCTGAGACAGCACGAAAAATTCGTATCCATCAACAGCTGTATCGCGATGGATCTTTATGGACAGGTCTGCTCCGAGACAGCGGGAACCCGCCACATCAGCGGAACCGGCGGACAGCTGGACTTCGTCACCGGCGGTTTGGAATGCCCTGGCGGAAAAGCCTTCCTGGCCTTCCCATCCAGCAGAGTGGGCAAAGACGGAACGCGTACCTCCAACATCATCGCCAAGTTTACGCAGGGTGATGTGATCACTACGCCGAGAACCCAGGCACCATACATGGTAACGGAATACGGTGTGGCGATGCTTCCGGGCCAGCCGACATGGCAGAGGGCGGAATCAATCATCAATATCGCCCATCCGGATTTCAGAGACGATCTGATCAAAGCTGCGGAAGAGCAGAAAATCTGGAGAAGAAGCAACAAAAGATAACTTTTTTTGGTCATTTAATAATCCTTTTGAAGGCCGCCCCGGAAATCTCACCGATCCCCGGGGCGGCCTTCATTCACGGCAAAAATGCGGTGAAAGCCGGCGGCCGGCCGCTTCTGCTCCTGCGGCAGTCCTCCACGGCTGCCTCCCGAGGGCCTTTGGAAGCCCTTTTGGCGGCGATCACTGGGCTTCGGCCCATTTGCAGAGCAGGACTTTGAGGATACCGGCCGCCGGCACCGCCAGAATCATGGCGACGATTCCGCCTGCGGAGCCGGCGGCGGAAACGGCGGCCAGTACGAAGAGCGGGTGGAGGCCTGTGGATTTTCCGATGATCCTGGGGTAGATGAAGCTGGACTCCACCTGCTGTACGATGAAGAGAGAAAGAGCCGCCAGAACGGCCTTTGACAGGCCGCCGGACAGGAAGGCGGACGCGGCGGCAGGCACGATGCCCAGCACAGGGCCGAAGTAGGGAATCACGTTGGCCAGCCCTGCGAAGCAGCCGATAAAGACAGCGAAGTCTACCTGGAGCAGGGACAGGACAGTGGAGGACAGAAAGGCTACGATGACGGAATCGATGAAGACGCCCCTGAGAAAAGATGCGATGACCTGGCAGGATTCCAGCAGCAGTTCGCGGACGATGCCGTGAACGCTCTGGCTCAGGAATAGGTGCAGGATCTTATTGCCGAGGCGAAGGAAATAGGCTTTGTCCAGCAGCAGGTAGGCGCCTGCCACCATGCCCACCAGGAACCTGGCGGCCCCGCCGCCGAAGCTTTGGAGCAGCGGCCCCAGGGCGGGGGCTTTGAAAGAAAGACCGGTCAGCTCTGTCAGCACGCCCCGATATTTCAGATAGTAGGCCCGCAGTGCGGGCAGGGCGTCCTCCAGAGAACCAGATGCCAGCCTGCCGGCGACCAGGTCGGCAAAGGCCAGAATGATCAGGATTGCTGCCGCCAGAACCGTGACGTAGGCCAGGCATACGGCGGCCAGCCGCCTGCCGCCCAGTCTCGCCGCGAGCCAGTCCACATAGGGGTCCAGAACTGCGGCGATACCGACACCGATGACCATGGGAATGAGTGCGCTGCGGAGCAGAAATGCCGCAGTTAGAACAAAAATTGCGATCAATAGTTTTAACATAGTTGCCATAACCTCCTGAAAATAGTATGATAGGAAAAGGAAAGAAATATTGATAGAAACAGAGAGACGTCATGAAAAAATGTGAACTTTTAGCACCTGCCGGAGGCTCGGCCCAGCTGATCGCGGCGGTTGAAAACGGAGCGGACGCCGTCTATCTGGGCGGAAAAGCGTTTAACGCCCGGATTCATGCAGGTAATTTTGACGATGAGGAAATGGAAGAAGCCGTGGACTTCGCACACAAGAGAGGGGTGAAGGTTTACGCGACCATGAATACCCTGATCGCCGATGAAGAGATGCAGGAGGCCCTGGACTACGCGGCTTTTCTCTATGAAACCGGCGTAGACGCACTGATTGTCCAGGACCTGGGGCTGACCATGCTGCTGCGTCAGCAACTGCCCGATTTTGAGCTGCACCTGTCCACCCAGGGATCCGTTTACGATCTGCGCGGCGTGGAAGCGGCCCGGCGTCTGGGCTGCAGCCGTGTGGTGCTGGCCCGGGAGCTGTCCTTTGATGAGATCAGGGAGATATGCCATGGAACCGACGCGGAAATCGAAGTCTTCGTCCACGGAGCCCTTTGCATCTGCTATTCAGGCCAGTGTCAGATGAGCCGGTACTTCGGCGGCCGTAGCGGCAACCGGGGGCAGTGCGCCCAGCCGTGCCGTCTGACCTATCTGTCCTTTGACGAAGAGGGCCGCCTGCTGCGTACCTTCGCCCACCCGCTGAGTCCGAAAGATCTCTGCCTCATTGACCATATCGGGGAATTGGCGGAGGCGGGCGTCGCTTCCCTGAAGATCGAAGGAAGGATGAAGTCGGCGGAATACGTGGCGGTGGTCACCTCGGTCTACCGGAAATATCTGGACCTTTACTACAGCCAGGGTCATTACGCCGTCGATCCGGCGGACCGGGAGGCCCTGGAGCAGATCTTCAACCGGGGCGGTTTTACGGAAGGCTATTATGACGAGGACCCGGGCAGAGGGCTGATGGCCGGCGCGATTCCCAAGCACAGAGGAATACCCATCGGAAAGGTAGTCCGGAGAGTACCCGGCGGACAGCTGGTCGATGTCAAGTTATATCATAAATTGTCGATAGGCGATGGGGTTGAAATTCACGGGGAAAACGTCACCGGCAACATCGTCACCTACTACAGGGAGCTGAAGGGCGGCCTGACCCGGATCGGAGACATCAAAGGAATGGTCAGCCACGGTGACCGGCTGTACCGGCTTTCCTCCAAGGAACAGCTGGAAGCTGCCCGCAGGTCTTTCTCCGGCAAAAGCGATCCGTCGGGGAAGTTCTCAAGAAAGACGGAGATCGGCTGTCTTCTGGGGTGCGAGACCGGGGACGGCGGAGGGTCATACCTGACGCTGCGGATCGACAGCGGCCTGCTACCGGAGCCGGTCATCGTCCGCACAGGTCCCTTTGAGCTGGAGCCCGCCCTGGGAGGGGCCATGGAGCCGGGGCGCATAGAGAAGGCGCTCAGGAAGACCGGCAACACGCCCTTTACGGTGGGACAGGCCGGAGCGGACGGCCCTGTCGACAAAAAGATACCCGTATCGCTCATAAACGATATACGAAGAAGGGGTATCGAAGCCCTGGAGCGGGCCCTTTGCTTCCGGCGGCAGCCCGCCGGCCTGTACACGCCGAAGCCTCTTGAGACGGCCGGGATCGGACCGACCGCGCCGGTGGTAGAATGCTGCTTTTACAGCTGGGAATCCTTTGTGGACTTTGAGATGCCACCGGAGCTTGGGGAAATGGACGTCAGCAAGGCTGCGCTGATCCCGCTGGTGGATTTTGAGCGGCACTTCGATGAGATACGTGATGTGATAGATCCGCGTCAGACGGTCATCCCCTACATTACCAGCATTTCCAAAGGCGCAGAGGATCGGTTTATCGAAGAACACTTTGCTTCCATCGCCGCCCATGCGCGCCGCAGCGGCGTATACGTGGGCAACCTGGGCTGGATCGCGCCGTTCCGGTCGGCGGGAGTACCGGTATACGGTGACACGGGCCTGAACGTGTACAACCGGTTCGCGGAGGAGGCGTGCAGCGCCCTGGGCGTCGGCCATGCCGTCCGCGGATGGGAAGCGGTGAAAGAAACCTCTGGCGGATACCCTTTGATGATCTCCCAGCATACGCCTGACGGATCGTGGCTGCTGGACAGAAAGAAAGAACAGATACGGATCCTGAAGAGAGATTTCAGCGATCAGATCCTGCTCGTTCCGGCCGGCAAAAATGTCTCCTTTGACGAGGTAAAAAGACGGTGCCGTGAGGAGGGTGGAATGATCAGAATTTACCTGGAATAACAGGGTTTCAGCGGTCTTTGGTGTTTGCAAAAAAGAACAAAAAAGTTTCAGGAGAGGTGTTGACGAAACAGCCTCTCTTGTTGTATTATGTATGCAAGAAAAGAGGTTACCTGTGAATAAGTAAAAACGCTTTGTGCAGTGTAGCCAAATTTTTTCCAGAACTTTGTATACAGGATACAAAGCCGGCAAAGGCCAACAAACGCAGTATTTTTTTGAGAGGAGAAGACCAATGAACAACGCATGGGAAGGCTTTAAGACTGGAGCATGGGAAACAACAATCAACGTTGATGATTTCATCAACTTAAACTACACACCATATGATGGTGATGAAAGCTTCCTAGCAGGACCGACTGCAAGAACGACGGAAGTAAATAATAAGGTAAAAGACCTGCTGGTGCAGGAGAGAAAAGCAGGCGGCACGCTGAAGGTGGACGCGAGCAGAATCATGAGGATCAACGCTTTTGATCCTGGCTACATCATCGAGGGAAAAGACCTGATCGTGGGCCTGCAGACTGACGAGCCGCTGAAGAGAGGCATCTGCCCGTTCGGCGGAATCAAAATGGTAAGAGAAGAGGTCGCTGAATACGGCGAAAAGCTTCCGGAAGACATCGAGTTCATGTTCAACTATGTAACGACGCACAATGACGGTGTTTTCAAGGCTTATTCCCCGGAGATGAGAAAGGCGAGACACCTGGGCTACATCACAGGCCTTCCTGACGCGTACGGCAGAGGAAGAATCATCGGCGACTACAGAAGATGCGCCCTGTACGGCATCGACAGACTGATCGAGGCGAAGCAGGCTGACCACGACGAGATCGCGTCACGCCCGATCATGAGTGAAGAAAACGTAAGACTGGCTGAAGAGATCTGGAACCAGATTGCGGCCCTGAAAGAGATTAAAAAGATGGCTGAGAAATACGGCTACGATATTTCCAAGCCGGCAACCAACGTAAGAGAAGCGATCCAGTGGACCTACTTCGCTTACCTGGCTGGTATCAAAGAAGAAAACGGCGCGGCGATGTCCCTGGGCAGAACCGCTACCTTCATCGATATATACGCTGAAAGAGACCTGGCCAACGGTACTTTCACAGAAGAACAGATTCAGGAGTTCATCGATGACTTCATCCTGAAGCTGAGAGTAGCGAGACACCTGAGAACCAACGAATACAACGAGCTGTTCGGCGGAGACCCGATGTGGATCACCGAAGGACTGGGCGGCGTCGGCGCAGACGGCAGACACAGAGTTACCAAGATGACCTACAGATATCTGAACACCCTGTACAACCTGGGACCGGCTCCGGAACCAAACCTGACTGTACTGTGGTCAAAGCAGCTGCCTGAGCCGTTCAAGAGATTCTGCGCCCAGGTATCCATCGATACAGACTCCATCCAGTACGAGAACGACGACAAGATGAGACCGGCTTACGGTGAAGACTACTCCATCGCCTGCTGCGTATCCGCTATCCAGATGGGCGAGCAGTTGCAGTTCTTCGGCGCCAGATGCAACCTGGCCAAGTGCCTGCTGCTGGCTATCAACGGCGGTATCGACGAAAGAACCGGCGAGCATATCGGACCTCAGATGGAACCGATGGGAGACGGCCCTCTGGACTTCGACGAGGTTTGGAGAAGATACAACATCTATCTGGAGTGGCTCATGAGCGTTTACGCGAGAATCATGAACATCATTCACTTCATGCACGACAAGTATGACTATGAGAGATCCCAGATGGCATTCCTGGATTCCGAGGTTAAGAGACTGATGGCATTCGGTGTTGCCGGCTTCTCCGTAGCGGCAGACTCCCTGTCCGCGATCAAATACGCCAAGGTATATCCGATCAAAGACGAAAACGGCGTCATCGTTGACTTCAGAACAGAAGGCGAATTCCCTAAGTACGGAAACGACGATGACAGAGTAGACCAGCTGGCAGTAGCTGTTTCCGAAAAGTCCATCAAGGAGCTGAGAAAGCAGCCTGCTTACAGAAACGCTGTTACTACCCTGTCCGTTCTGACCATCACTTCCAACGTCATGTACGGAAAGAAGACCGGAAATACGCCAGATGGCAGAAGAGCAGGAACTCCGTTCGCACCTGGCGCGAACCCAATGCACTGCAGAGACAACACAGGCGCGGTCGCTTCCCTGAACTCTGTTGCGAAGATCGACTGGGATACCTGCCAGGACGGTATTTCCAACACCTTCAGCATTACGCCGGATTCCCTGGGCAAGGACAGAGAGTCCAGAAAAGACACTCTGGTCAAGCTGCTCAGCGGATACTTCGGTCAGGGCGCACATCACCTGAACGTAAACGTACTGAACAGAGCGGTTCTGGAAGATGCTTACGAAAATCCTGACAAATATCCTTCACTGACCGTCAGAGTTTCCGGATACGCTGTAAGATTCAACGCGCTGTCCAAGGCTCACCAGAAGGAAGTTATCGCGAGAACCTTCCACGAAGGTCTGTAAAAACTATTGCAAACTGTCAATTAGGAGATAGATGAAATGATGAAAGGCAGATTACATTCTATAGAGACGTTCGGGGCTGTCGACGGCCCTGGCATCAGAACCGTGTTCTTCCTGCAGGGATGCCCTGCGAGATGCGCCTACTGCCACAATCCTGACACCTGGAACCCTTGCGGCGGCAGAGAGGTGGAGCTGGAAGAGATCGTTTACCGGGCCAAACGCGGCATGCCGTATTACGGCAGCGACGGCGGCGTAACCTTTTCCGGCGGAGAGCCGCTCCTTCAGGGAAAGTTCCTGCTGGAGGCCATCAAAGCGCTGAAGGCGGAAGGCATCGGCAGCGCCATCGATACCAGCGGAACCTACTTCGATGAGGATTCTGAAGCCGCTATCGCGGCTGCCGATATGGTGCTGCTGGATATCAAGCACATTGATCCCGCCAAGTTCCACGAGCTGACAGGAAGAGACCAGGGACCTCTGTTCAAGCTCATAGAAGTGATCAACCGTCTGGAAAAGCCTATTTGGGTCAGACAGGTCATCGTGCCTGGATTCAACGATAACGAGGAGTATATCGAGGCTCTGAACGCCTTTTTAAGCGATATCAAGACCATTCGTAAGGTAGAACTCCTCGGCTATCACAACATGGCTGAAAATAAATACGAGAAGCTGGGAATCAAATATAAGCTGAAAGGCCTTGCCCCGATGAATCGGGAAAAGCTGCAGCATCTCAGCGCCCTCACCATAACTGCATAAAATCATCTTACATC
>CAZGED010000058.1:0-1877 GCA_964525085.1 uncultured Senimuribacter sp. | reverse complement strand
AAGAAAAAGAGAAAACAAAGAAAAAGGACATCCGATGGAATGTCCTTTTTCTCTAAGTGATTTTATTTTATTTCTGATGATTTCAAAGAATAGATACTAAGCGTTCAAAGCCGCCAAAGCTTCTTCTTTCTCCCGTTCTCTCTCCTGCAGGATCTTCTCGTATTCTTCGTCCGTCAGCTTGGTCATGGTGATACCGGTAAAGCCGTAGACGATGGATACGACCGGATTGATCCAGTTCAGAATGGCGTATGGAATATATCCGTTGCCGACACCCAGGAATTTTCTCATGGTAGCACCGCAGGTGTTCCATGGGAAGAAATTGGAAGTGATGGTTCCGGAGTCTTCCAGACATCTGGACAGGTTTTCCGGTCTCAGCTTCATGTCCTCGAACTTCTCTTTGAACATTCTGCCCGGCAGTACCAGAGCTAAGTACTGGTCGCAGCAGATTGCGTTTACGATGATGCACATCAGCTCTGTAGCCAGAACCAGACCGCCTACGCCTTTTGCAACCTTCAGCAGCAGATCCGCGAAGGTACCCATGATACCGGTTACATCCACGATGCCGCCGAAGCACATTGCGCAGAGGATGATGGAAATGGTCCAGAACATACCCTGCATACCGTCGGCAGACAGCAGGCTGGCCAGCTCGTTAATCACGTCAGATGCGTCATCCGGTACAACACCCATGGAAACGCCGTTGTTCAGGATACAGAAAACGTTGTTGACCAGATTATCGCCGATGGCTGTTTCAACAGCTACTCTGTTCCAAAACATGAGAGGCACGCCGATGAAAACGCCGCCAACCAGGGACGGTAACGCAGGCAGTTTCATAGCTACTGCTACGATAACGAATACCGGCGGGATCAAAGAGATCACGCTGATCTTAGAAGATGCCTGAATGAAGGCTGTAATCTCATTCATGACAGACATGTCAACCTCATTGCTGGAAGAGTGCATGAAGCCCATGACCGTATAAGCAACCAGAGCGATGATCAGGGAAGTACCCGTCGTATAGATCATGTGTTTGATATGACCAAACAGTGTTGCGCCAGCCATAGCAGGTGCCAGGTTTGTCGTATCGGACAG
Organism: uncultured Senimuribacter sp.; assembly: GCA_964525085.1. Taxonomy (GTDB): domain Bacteria; phylum Bacillota; class Clostridia; order Peptostreptococcales; family Anaerovoracaceae; genus Senimuribacter. Next base: position 791 of record CAZGED010000058.1, on the reverse strand, counting down.
CGGGGACATCTTGTCTCCGAAATATGCGCCGGATACGACTGCGCCCGCCGTCATAATGGTCGGGAATCCCAAGGCCGTTCCGACACCGATCAGGGCAACACCCATGGAACCGGCTGTGGACCAGGATGAACCTGTTGCCAGGGATACGATGGAACACAGCACGCAAGCTGTGAGCAAAAATACTTTCGGGCTGATGATTTTGATGCCGTAGTACATCATGGAAGGAATGGTTCCTGCCGCCATCCAGGATGCGATCATACAACCTACAACAGCCAGGATCAGCATAGCCTGCATGGATCTGTTGATGGATGCCAGGATACCCTGCTCCAGATAAGCCCATTTCCAGCCGTTTGCAACGGCCACGATACCTGCCACGCAGGCAGATAAAATAAGTGCGATATGTGGTTCTCCTCCGGTGTCTTTCAAAATAGACCACATCAGGAAAACGATCATTGCCAAAATGACAACTAAGCACTGCCACATTGGGATCTTTCTACCCATAATAAGTCCTCCTTAATAATATTAAGTGAAGCAAAATAAAATAAAATCCATCATGCTTTTGTTTAAAGCATAGTCATATTATAAAGCTAAATGGCGAAATTGTCAAGATAATGTAAACTTTCGTCACAATTTCGGTCTATTCGTGATGCTTTAAAATAAAAAAACGGATCGTACAAAAAACATTGAAAAATGCACGATTTTTCTTGAGATCAATCGGAAGAGGCCTGTACTCTTTTATTATACAGTATTAATGTAGGAAAAATTTTTTGATGGAGTTGATGGAGATGGGA
>CAZGED010000057.1:0-10113 GCA_964525085.1 uncultured Senimuribacter sp. | reverse complement strand
ACCCCCGCATCGTCGAAAAAGCCCTGACTGACACCCTTTGATGAAAAGATGGAGCAGAGAGCGACGAAAATCGTAAAACCTATGATCAGGGGTCCCATGGCGCCTACCAGGTCGATGAGCCGGGACAGGCCGAGAGCGAAGGCGAGGAAGACCAGCAGGGCCATAAGCAGACCCCCGATGTAATACGGCACGCCGAAGTAGGACCGGATGGACGCCCCCGCGCCGGAGACCATGACGGCCAACACGGCGAAGAGGTAGCAGATGACGAAGTACTCAAAGAAAGTCCCGACGACGCGACCGCACAGCCTTTGGTAGGGTTTTTCCGCGGCGCTTCCGAAAGGAATCGCACCCTGCCGCCAGCCTGCCTCCATAAGGGTGGAGCCGACCCACGCAAACAGGACCATGCTGATCAGTGCCGCGCCGATGCTGTAGTTTCCATATGATGTGTAAAACTGCAGGATCTCCTGTCCCGTGGCGAAACCGGAGCCGATCTCAAAGGCAATGTAGGCTCCGGCGTATTTGATGACCCGGATCGGGCTGACTATCTCTTTCTGTTTCACGTTCATGCTGCACGCACCCCCTGTCTTGGTCCTATCTGCCCTGGCCCTATCTGTCTTGGCCCTGGCCGTCCTGGTCCTATCCTATGCCGACGCGCCGGAAAAAATGACCCCGGAACAACTGTCCGGGGCCATGTTGGCAATATTTGCTATATTTTCTATGTTTGTCAGTTTTGCCATGCCTGTCATATCTGTCATATCTGTCATATCTGTCATGCCTGGCGGATCTGCTGTTTTTTACTGTTCTTGCTGTTTTCCCAATCTTTTGAAGGCGGTAATCAGTTTTCCGGATTGGGAGATCGCCGGCACCCGCGAGGCCCCAGCCTTTGGAAAAGGTTCTGACGGAAATCATGCACTTGAACTCCGGTCTCAGATTGGCGGCGGATTCTTCCACGGGCAGGAAGTCCGCGTAGGCCTCGTCGATAACGCAGTACACGCCCAGCTCCTGTTCCAGGTTTTTCATAGATGTGCTGAGAGAGGACCGGGCGGTATACAACGCTCTGGCCGCCTCGTTCATGCTTCCCATCTCAACGATCTTCAGCAATTGCTGTAATTGTTCGATTTTCATGGATCTATCCGTTTTCTCCAACCACACACAGACACACGCAGAAGCTTCTTACCAAAAATCCCCGCCATACTGCTTCGGCGCTGTTCCCTTGCTTCGTATGATCTGCGGACGCTTTACTGCGCCGGGCTCTGCCCGCAATACCTTGCATTGGAACCGCCACTCATCGCCAAAGTCAAAGAGATACTTAAATTTCCTGTCCTTGTAAAGTCCCAGATCGCACAGATAATCGCCGGCCGCGATTTTGATATGGCGGTAGCACCCCGTCCCCAGGGATACGCTGATGACATAGGATTCTTCTAATTCTGCCGATGTCGGCCGCGGATCGCCTTCACCCTGATTTGCCTTGCCATCTGCGACCATATCCAGAAAACCCGAGAGAAGGCTCATAATATCGTCTTCCGTATCCTCGCAGCCTTCCTCCTCCGCGATTTGCCTCAGTTCATCTACAATGTCGTCGGGCAGAATCGATAAGGCCTCCGGACCCATGCTCATCATCGCCGTGAGCAAATCTTCAATATCCTCCTCAGGATTCATCCCGGCATTGAGAGCGTCCGCGAAGTCTTCCTGCATCTCATCCAACGTCGGAAGCTCCGGTTCTATTTTGAGAGAGATTTTCAGCTCCCTGCAGAAATCTTCTAAAAAGGCGAAGGTTCGTTCGTCTCGCGCCAAAAGCGCCTCCGGACAGAGCTCCTGACCGCAAAGAGCCTCAATATAGTTGTTCATCAGTTCCTCTGCTTCCTCCTCGTCCAGCATATCCTTCTCTTCAAAGATACACTGCAGGCAGTCCTGCTGCAGTAAACGTTCATGCTCCTGAAACAGAGACACATCTGCATCCGTCGCCTGGCTGCGCATATAGAAATTGCTGCGCAGCCCAGGGCCTGCGCATAAAAACTTCCACCCACTGCCCTTCACAGTTCTTTGCTGTTCTTTACGCCTCGATCCACTTTTTGGCGTTCTTTATGTACCATATGGCGCACCACCTGTGCTGCATGCCCCTTTTGTCCGATATCTAAGGTCCATGCGACGTGAAGAGACGAAATGTGACTGCATTTTTCTACAGCTTTCTACAGCTTTCTACAAATAGAACGCATTATATAGAAATTATATCATATAAGTTAGAATTTTATTTTCATGCACAGATCCCAGTGTCAATCTCCAGTCCGGCTGATTTTTGCCAAAAAATCAATTAATGTTGCGCGTTTTTCATCGTTTTCCGGATAAAATCGATTTTTAGATTACAAAAAAAGGGTTCTATTGCATAACCATACATTAATTTTGCAACATTTCGCTGGTTTTTTGACAAAAATCAGCCGATTTTAGTGTTTTGAAGCCCTGATTCGGAAGGCAACGCGCAACATTTGCCCCAAAAATCAAAAAAGGTTGCTGATTCGACTGCGCTATGTCCCATGTGTTCAGGCTCCGTTCAGATTCTTGTCTATGTTTTTCGTGCGTAGGCTCTTGCGCGCAGCCCAAGGCATGCGCATACAAGCAAGATTCCATCGCGCCTAATTTAAAGCATAAAGACCCGCGCGCCGATCTTTGTCGGTTTTCGGGGCTGCAACGGGGCAGCGACGGGCAAAAGAAAACCTGCCGGCATTTCTGTCGACAGGCTCTCCCAAAATATATGTCACTATATTATCTTGCTTTATAGTGGGTGTGCAGCAGGTGATGTGCCTTTTCGCTGCCCGGCTCGCCAAGGTAGGTCTTGTACAGCTCCTTGATTGCCGGATTCTTATGAGACTTTCTGATGAAGTTCTCGTGGTCGCTCTTGTAGAGGGCCTTTGCGCGCTCGCTGCCCAGATCCATCCAGTTGCGCACGGACGACGGCTGCTGCGGCTGTCCTCCGCCATTGACGCAGCCTCCCGGGCAGGCCATGATTTCCACGAAATCAAAGTGCTCGCCGCCTCTGATGCGCTCCATCAGCGCCCTGGCGTTTCCAAGACCGTGGGCCGCAGCCGCTTTGACGGTCACATCTCCGATCTTGATCTCGGCCTCTTTGATCCCGGATTCCTGTCCGCGAACCTGCATATAGTCGATGGAGTCGGAGCTTTCTCCGGTGATGATGTCCGCCACGGTACGCAGGGCCGCTTCCATGACGCCGCCGGTTGCGCCGAAGATGGTGCCCGCACCGGTGGAAATCCCCAGAGGGTGATCAAAGTCGCTGTCAGGCAGCGCGGCAAAATCGATGCCGAAGGCCTGGATCGCCTTAGCCAGCTCTCTGGTAGTTAGCACCAGATCCACATCCTGATAGCCTGTGGCCGCCAGTTCTTCTCTCTGGGCCTCGAACTTCTTCGCCGTGCAAGGCATGACGGAGATCACGATGATGTCCGCAGGATCCAGCCCCTCTTTGTCAGCATAATAGGTCTTGATCATGGCGCCCAGCATTTCGTGCGGGGATTTGCAGGACGACAAGTGGTCCAGCATATCCGGGAAGAAGTGTTCGCAGAACTTGATCCAGCCCGGTGAACAGGACGTGATCAAAGGCAGATTCTCGCCGCTCTTCAGACGCTGCAGCAGTTCCGTGCCCTCTTCCATAATGGTCAGGTCTGCGCCGGTATCGGTATCAAAGACCTTATCAAAGCCGATCATCCGCAGGGCTGTTACCATCTTACCCGTAACATCGGTGCCGAACGGCATGCCGAACTCTTCTCCCAGCGCCGCTCTGACCGCAGGGGCAGTCTGAACAATGATGCGCTTTCCGGGCAGCTTCATCAAAGCCCAAAGCTCGTCGAGGCTGGAGTGCTCCTGCAGGGCGCCGGTCGGACAGACGTTGATGCACTGGCCGCAGTTGACGCACTTTGACTCGTCGATCGGACGGTTGAAGGTGGTGCCTACCACCGTGTTGAAGCCGCGGTTGATCACTTCGATGGCGCCGACGGTCTGTACGTTGTGGCAGACGCTGACGCATCTTCTGCATAGGATGCAACGATTCGGGTCTCTCATGATGGAGATGCCGTTGTCGATGGCCAGAACCTGATTGGCCGTGACGACTTCCTGATTCTTGGCGTAGCTGGCGAACTCGGTATCCATGGTGTTGGCCAGGGTCTTCAGTTCGCACCCTGTGGATCCTCTGTTACAGCTCTGGCACATGGCCGGATGGTTGGACAGGATCAGCTCCAGGTTTTTCTTTCTGAAATTGAGAATATCCGGTGTGTGGGTCTTGACCACCATGCCTTCTGCGACCTTCTGTACGCAGGAGGCCTGCCAGTTCTTTGCGCCCTCCACTTCCACCAGGCACATACGGCAGCAGCCGATCTCACAGACATCCTTCAGGAAACAAAGGGTCGGGATCTTGATATTGACTTCCTTTGCTGCCTGTAATATAGTGTAATCCTCCGGCACGTTGACATCCATGCCATCTATGGTTAACTGTACTCTTTTCTTATTCTTCATTACTTGCCCTCCATTCTGTTATGCGTTCTTCATGATGGCCTTGAACGGACATTTTTCCATGCAGACGCCGCACTTGAGACATTTTTCGTTGTCGATGACATAAGGCGTGGTCTTACTGCCGGAGATGCACTGTGCAGGACAGTTCTTCGCGCAGAGGCCGCAGTGCTTGCACAGTTCATCGCTGATGATGTATCTGAGCATGGATACACAGACGCCGGCCGGACACTTTTTGTCAACGACGTGGGCTTCATATTCGTCGCGGAAATATTTCATTGTGGAGAGCACCGGGTTCGGCGCCGTCTGCCCCAGACCGCAGAGTGCGCCCTTTTTGATGTTTTTCGCCAAGTATTCCAGATCGTCCAGATCCTCCAGGGTTCCTTTGCCGTCGGTGATTTTGGTCAGGATCTCAAGCATTCTCTTGGTTCCGATCCTGCAAGGAGGACATTTGCCGCAGGATTCATCTACAGTAAATTCCAGATAGAATTTGGCGATGTCCACCATACAGGTATCCTCGTCCATGACGATCATGCCGCCGGAACCCATCATGGACTGCAGCTCCAGCAGGGAGTCGTAGTCGATCGGGCTGTCGAGGAATTCCGCAGGAATACAGCCGCCGGAAGGGCCGCCGGTCTGAACCGCTTTAAACTTCTTGCCCTTCGGAATGCCGCCGCCGATCTCGTAGATGATCTCGCGCAGGGTGGTTCCCATCGGCACCTCTACCAGGCCCGTATTGTTGATCTTGCCGCCCAGGGCGAAGACCTTTGTTCCGTGGGACTTTTCCGTGCCGATGCCGGCAAACCAGTCGGCGCCTTTGGTGATGATCTGCGGCACGTTGGACAGGGTCTCCACGTTGTTGATGATGGTCGGTTTCGCAAAGAGTCCTTCCACTGCCGGGAACGGCGGTTTCAGTCTCGGCTCGCCTCTGTTGCCTTCGATGGACGTCAGCAGGGCGGTTTCCTCACCGCAGACAAAAGCACCTGCGCCCAGTCTGATCTCCAGGTTGAATTTGAAGTGGAGTCCCAGCACGTTGTCGCCCAGCAGACCGTACTCCTTGGCCTGGTCGATGGCGATCTGCAGTCTCTGCACCGCGATCGGGTACTCTGCTCTGACATAGACATAGCCCTGGGACGCGCCGATGGCGTAACCTGCGATGGCCATGGCCTCGATGACCGAATGCGGATCCCCTTCCAGGACGGACCGGTCCATGAATGCGCCCGGGTCGCCCTCGTCGGCGTTACAGACTACGTACTTTTCCTTCTGCTGCTGATCCGCGGCAAACTGCCATTTGACGCCGGTCGGGAATCCGCCGCCGCCTCTGCCGCGCAGCCCCGCATCCTTCATCGTCTGGATCACGTCCTCCGGCTCCATCTCTGTCAAAACCTTTGCCAGAGCCTCGTATCCGCCGTAAGCGATATATTCGTCGATATTTTCCGGATCGATCCTGCCGCAGTTACGCAAGGAGATTCTCATCTGCTTGGAGAAGAAATTCATCTCGTTTTCGGACCGGAGACGTTCGACCACCCGTCCATTTTTGATGTGCGCTTCCCAGATCTCGTTGATGTCGTCCGGCGTTACGTTGGTGTACATCACGTTTTCCGGATAGACCATCAAGATCGGGCCTTCTGCACACAGACCGAAGCAGCCAGTCTGTACAATGTGTACACGGTCGTGCAGGCCGTCTCTGTCCATCAGCTCGTTGAGTTTTTCTCTGTTTTTGATGGCTCCTGATGAAGTACAGCCTGTACCGCAGCATGTCATTATGTAAATTCTGTTGTCGTCGTTTCCAATTCTATTGCCAAAAGATTCCAGGGTAGCCTCTTTGATCTTCTGGATATCACTTATCGTCTTTACCATTACAACCTCCCGCTATTCCATGAGTTCATACTGGTTCATGATTTCGTCCACCTGTTCGGGGGTCAGTCTTCCATAAACCTCATCATTGATCGTGACTACCGGCGCCAGTCCGCAGGCTCCGATGCATCTGCAGGAGTCCAAAGAGAACTTTCCGTCGGGCGTGCATTCGCCAACCTCGATGGACAGACGTTCCAGGAACTTGCCCAAAATATCGTTGGCTCCTTTTACATAGCAGGCAGTACCCATACAGACATTGATCTTGTACTTGCCCTTTTTCTTCAGTGAAAACTGGGAATAGAAGGTTACCACCCCGTAGACCTTTGCCATGGAAATTCCGAGGCCTTCAGCAATTCTCTCCTGCACCTCGTAGGGCAGATAACCGAAGACCTCCTGTGCCTCGTGAAGTATCGGAATCAGTGCACCTCTTTCTTCCTTGTGCTTCGCGATGATCTCGTCAAGCTGCGCAAATTTGTCAGCCATTTCTTTGCAGTTACACATGTCTCTCTCCTTCAATCAATTTAGAATACAGTGACTTTTGTTAAATGTTTAACCAATTGTAACACAAAAAGTTTGAAGCATCAACTATTAGTTTGATTTTCGACAATTTTTTTAACGAATTAAATGGTTTTTTTGTTTCACGGATCAAATAATAACCGGCATAATTCGTTTTTTTGTACAACCCAAGTCTCCGCCCGCCCTTTCAACCACGAAAAAAGGCGCTTCCCGGCTCTTCTTTTGAAAGCAGAAAACACCTTTTTTCAAGGATTTAAGTAGTATGTATAAATTTGGTAACTGCACGTGGCATACTCCCGCAGCCTGTTCCGCAGACCGAACACATGGCGAAGTACACGTCCAGCAGTTCTTCCACGCTCCCGTAGATCATGCCGGATTTTTTCAGCAGATAAGCCAGGGCCCTGTTTTTGTTGCCGGTCCTCTTCTCGGAGGCATAGACCTCCTCGTCGATCTGCAGGCTGTCGTTTTCCGTAATCCTGCGGGTAAAATCCATCAGCCGCCGAAATCGATGCCGTTGTCCTTGGCGGCCAGCATCAGAAAGATGGTCTTGACGATGCTTTGAAAGGAAAGGGCCAAACGCCACGGCCATCAAAAACGCGGCAACAGAAAAACGGGGCATACCTCGCCGCACGCCCCGCCTCGCATTTCGATCAAAGATTATTCAGCGTCGAAGACCCGGTTGTCCTTATCGATAAATCCAACCTTCGCATCTACGCCAAAGTATTTCTTAGCCAACTCCGCCAGCTCCGCGGCAGCTTCCTCTACCTGCTCTTTGTTCAGATCGGTAAAGCCGTCGATCGGGAACAGCACATCGCTGGTCTCCTCGGTGATCTTGCCGATCTCGCTCTGTCTCCAGGTCCAGCGGCGGGTTCTCACCTCGTGGCCGGAAACATAGACAACTTCCTTGTCCTCAGGCTTTTCCATTTCGCCGTTGCCAAACGGAATGAAGGTATCATCGGCATCTGCGTAACGAACTTCCAAAGCTTCGTCGATGGTCGCCATATCGTGGGCGCCGATCGGCAGATGGTATTTGATGGATACCGCATTTCCAAGGTCTACGACTGCGTTGATATGCGGGAAGCCTTTCCCTTTGGCGATACGGTCCAGCAGCGCTTCGATGGAACACATGTAACGGTTCGGGTTGATCCCCATGGCGCGGAACGCTTCTCTGTACGGTACGATATCGTCGGCGTTCTTCACTTTGATGCCGTCAAAGTCCTTTTCGCACTGGGTAATATTCGCCTGCAGCATTTCCTCCAGTTCCGGGATTTCCTTGGTATTGTCCATGCCTCTGACAGCGACAACGCCAAAGTATGCGTTTGGAAGAAGATCGAATACTTCTTTTGCGATTTCAAATTTCATCGGTTTGTCTCCTTTACATTTGTTTTCTGCTTTTGCCCTAATTACCTCCCGGCGAACCGTCCAGTCCCTCGCCGCAGGAGGCGGAAACCCTGTAAAGCATGTTTAGACACCTCTTACTAACACATTATTTTACCACATGATCACACTGAAATGTAGCTTTTTTTGCCTAGAAAAAGAAAAACCCTACAGTCCGGTCTTAAGCCGGCTGCAGAGTCTCATAGATTAGTTTGCTTCGGAAAACATGTCTTTTCCAACGCCGCAAACCGGACATTCAAAATCATCCGGCAGGTCCTCAAACTTCGTACCCGGCTCGATGCCTTTTTCCGGGCAGCCCGCTTCTTCATCATATTCCCAGCCGCAAGCGTCGCATACGTATTTCATTTCAGTTGCCTCCTTCCCTCATAATAACCCTATTATATCAAACTGGTTTTTTTCGTCAATACGATTTGCAAAAAACTCTTACCTGTTTTTAAGATCACGCAAATGCGGCATCTATATGAACGCCATAAATATGCGCAAGCTTTGTTCACTTATTGATACCCCCTTGTTCTTTTCGCTTAACTCGTGGTATACTATATGAATCAACGGTTAATCAAAATTCATCAATGATCAGGAGGAATCAATGGAATACACGACTTTTAAAGAGATGAAAATTTCCCGCCTGGGCTTCGGCACCATGCGTCTGCCGATGGATCAGGACGGAAAGATCGACTACGCCGCCGGCCAGGAGATGATGGACTACGCTCTGGCCAACGGCATCAACTACATAGACACCGCCTACAAGTATCACGACGGCGAATCCGAGAATTTTGTGGGCGCCGCCATCAAAAAACATCCCCGCGGCAGCTTTTATCTGGCTGACAAAATGCCGACCTGGCTCTGCAGCAGTGCGGAAGACGTAAAGGCCATCTTCAACGATCAGCTGAACAAGTGCGGAACCGACTACTTCGACTTCTACCTGCTCCATAACGTCGACGAGGAGAGCTACCCGAACATCGAAAAGCTACACATCATTGACCTTTTGAAGGAAGAGATCAATGCGGGCCGCATCCGCCATCTGGGCGCATCCTTCCACTGTGAACCGGCTCTGCTCCGCCAGATCCTCACAGACCACGGCGACGCCCTGGAATTCATTCAGCTGCAGCTGAATTACTTTGACTGGGAATATCAGGACGCCAAGGCCCTCCACGACGTGGCTGTCGAGTTTGACAAGCCGATCATCGTCATGGAGCCGATCCGCGGCGGCATGCTGGCAAAACCGATGAGTGACGAGGCCTGCGCTATCCTGGACGCCGCGGGCACCGGCGCCAGCTACCCGTCCTTTGCCCTGCGCTTTGTCGACCAGCTGCCAAACGTCTGCTGCACGCTGTCCGGCATGTCCACCCTGCCGCAGATGGAAGAGAACATCCGGATTTTCAACGGTCCTGCTCTCTCCGATGCTGAAAAGGACGCCATTGGCAAAGCCGTTAAGGCCCTTCGTGCCGACATTCTGATCCCATGTACCGGCTGCAACTACTGCTCCGAATGTCCATCCGGCATCAAAATTCCGAAAATCTTCAGCCTGTATAACGATGCCGCGGTAAAGGGATTCCACTACATCTGGGGATCCCTGACCGGCATGTACAAAGAAGCAGGGCCTAACGCTGCCGACTGCATCGGCTGCGGCAACTGCGAATCCCACTGTCCGCAGAAGATCAAAATCATCGACCAGCTGAAAAAGATCGACGCCAAGTACGCAGAGCTGGAAGAACTGGGCGAGTAAACGGCCAGCCGCGGCCTTCGGCTGGGGCAGCGGCCTCTTCGCCGGGCGGCGGCATCCTTTTCGATCTTTCTTACGCGGAGCTTTGCAAGAAGCTCTTCCCCGTA